>CACZRK010000105.1 GCA_902783515.1 uncultured Coriobacteriaceae bacterium
CAGGCCGAGGCCGGCCGTGGCGAGCGTCGTCGTGAGCGCGATGGTGAGAATGCCCTTGGAGACGGGCGGAGTCTGCTTGGTGCGCATGTGTGCTCCTAACCTGGTATTGCGTGCGGACCAAAGGCGTCGGCATGTGCGGCGATGCTTCCCCGGCACGGCTGGATGCATGGCGCCTGCCCCTAGTGTACCCTCTCGCGTCGCGCGGCTCCCAACTCGACCGTCCGGGCCGCGCTGATGCACATCGGTTGCGCGTTTCTGAAAGGTGCGGCTCGCCGTTCGGCGGGAACGCCGCGCCGGACGGCGCGCGGTCGGCCATATGGGTGATCAGTGGGCGATTCGTCCCGCACGGCGGGCCGCGCGGGCAAAGACGGGTATCCTGTCTTCATGAAACCAGATGTCGGAAGGCGCGCACGCGTCCGGCGGACGGGCGACGCCCCAAAGCGGGTGCCGACGGCCGCGAGACGCGTGCGCGCCGCGCGAGCGAGAGGAGGCTCTGATGGGGACTGCTGCCACGAACGACGGTGCCGTGCGGCTCACGCAGCTTTCGAGCAAGGCGGGTTGAGCGGCGAAGTGGGGTCCGGGTGACCTCGCGAGCCTCATGGGCATGCTCGCCGTGCCGGCGCTGCACGACAAGAACCTGCTGGTCGGGACCGAGGCGGCCGACGACGCCGCCGTGTACCGGCTGACGGACGACCTCGCCGCCGTGCTCACCACCGACTTCTTCACGCCGATCGTGGACGACCCGTACGACTTTGGGCGCATCGCGGCGGCCAACGCGCTGTCGGACGTCTACGCGATGGGCGGAGAGCCGCGCGTCGTGCTGAACCTGATGGCGTTCCCGCGGATGCTGGGCGTGGAGGTCGCGGCACAGGTGATGGACGGGTCCGCGTCGGTCGTGCGCGAGGCGGGCGCCGTCGTCGCGGGCGGTCACACGATCGAGGACAACGAGCCGAAGTTCGGCCTGTGCGTGATGGGTGTCGTGGAGCCTGACAGGCTGCTCAAGAACGGCGGCGCCCGCGAGGGCGACGCGCTGTTCCTGACCAAGCCGGTCGGCACGGGGCTCATGACGACGGGCCTGAAGCGCTCGATCGTGTCCGAGGAGGGCATCCGCCCGACGATCGAGAGCATGGCGACGCTCAACAGGCGTGCCGGCGACGTCGTGCGCGCCCACGCGCGCGGCGGCCACGTCCACGCGTGCACCGACCTGACGGGCTTCGGCCTGGCGGGTCACTGCCACGAGATGTCGGCCGCGAGCGCGTGCGGCGTCACGCTGGACTTCGAGCGCGTCCCGCTGATCGCGGGGGCGATCGACCTAGCGCGTGACGGCGTCACGCCGGGCAAGACGCATTCGGTGCGCGTGTGGGCCGAGGTCTTCACGACCATCGAGCGCGTCCCGGACGGGCTTGACGAGGAGACGGTCTGGAACGTGATCGCCGACCCGCAGACCTCCGGCGGCCTGCTCGTCGCCGTGGACGCGGCGGACGCCGACGCCTTCCAGGCGGACCTCGTGGCCGCAGGCGCCCCCGTCGCGGCCAGGGTCGGCACGTTCGCCGGCCCACGCGGGACGGTCGTCGTGCGGTAGCCGCCCGGCACCAGGCCTCGCCCTGCGTGGCGTCGGGCGTCGGGCGGTCGCGCTCGCCCGGGCGCACGGACGCACAAGGACAGACGCCGGCGCGCGCCGGCGAGACGAGGGGCGCCACCCGGACGGGCGGCGCCCGCAGACGAAGGGAATGGCGCACCATGGCAAAGAAGGTCTACTGGGTTCTGAACGACCGTCTGGGCGAGGGCGACCCCGAGCTCGCGAAGCTGCTCATGAAGAAGTTCCTCTACAACCTCGCCCGCGTGGACGAGGTCCCGGAGAAGATGATCTTCATGAACAACGGCGTGCGGCTCACGACCGAGGGCTCCGAGGTGCTGGACGACCTGCGCCTGCTCGCGGAGCGCGGCGTGACGATCTCAACCTGCGGGACGTGCACGGACTTCTACGGCGTCTCCGACCGGCTGCAGGTCGGCGTCGCGGGCGCGATGGACGGGACGGTCGCGAGCGTCAACGGCGCCGACGACGTCGTCGTCCTGAGGTAGCGCGCATGGGAAGGCCTTCCAAGGGCAGGCGCGAGGCGCCGAGGGGTCGGCAGGGCGCGGGAGAGGACCGCGTGCGGGACGCCCTGCGCCTGCTCCCGAAGATGGACGTCATGCTGGACGACCCGCGCGTCAAGGCCGCCATGGGCGACATGCCGCGGGCGCTCGCGCGCCGCGCGCTTGACGGCTGCCTGGACGCGGAGCGCCGGCGGATCCTCGGCGGCGACCCGACCTTTGACGTCGTGCCCTTCATGCAGCGCGCGCTTGACGCCGTCCGGCGCGTCGCGTCTCCCCGGCTGCGTAGCGTCGTGAACGCCACGGGCGTCGTGATCCACACGAACCTGGGGCGCGCGCCGCTGTCTGCCGCGGTGGCCGCGCACGTCGCCGACGTCGCGACGCACTACTCCACGCTGGAGTTTGACGTCCGGACGGGCGAGCGCGGGTCGCGGCACGCCCTGGTCGCCGACCTCGTCAAGGAGCTGACCGGCGCGGAGGACGCCTGCGTCGTGAACAACAACGCCGCCGCCGTGATGCTCGTGCTCGCCGAGCTCGCGCGCGACAGGGAGGTCATCGTCAGCCGCGGCGAGCTGATCGAGATCGGCGGGTCGTTCCGCATCCCCGACATCATGGCGCTGTCCGGCGCGCGGATGGTCGAGGTCGGCACGACCAACAAGACGCACCTCGCGGACTTTGAGCGCGCGATCACCGACCAGACGGCGCTCGTGCTGAAGGTGCACCCCTCCAACTACCGCGTCATGGGCTTTCACGAGGAGGCGGACGCGGCGGAGCTCGCGAGGCTCGCGCACGCCCACG
Source organism: uncultured Coriobacteriaceae bacterium (assembly GCA_902783515.1). Classification (GTDB taxonomy): domain Bacteria; phylum Actinomycetota; class Coriobacteriia; order Coriobacteriales; family UMGS124; genus CAIFEU01. Next base: position 2,893 of record CACZRK010000105.1, read on the forward strand.
GCGTCATGGTCTACGAGGATCAGGGCTCCGGCATGCTCGCGGACCTCTCCCAGGCGGGCATCCCCAACGACGAGCACACGGTGGGGTGGTCGCTGCGCCAGGGCGTGGACGTGGTGAGCTGCTCGGGCGACAAGCTCCTGGGCGCCAGCCAGGCCGGCATCATCCTCGGCTCGGCGGAGCTGGTCGGCCGCATCAAGAGGAACCCGTTCATGCGC
>CACZRK010000106.1 GCA_902783515.1 uncultured Coriobacteriaceae bacterium
ATCGTGGGCGGCCTTCGCCGCGGCGACGAGCTGGCGCTGGTGCGCGAGCCGGACAACGCGCACGACCCCAACGCCATCCGCGTCGCGACCGCCGACGGCGCGCAGATCGGGTACCTGCGCCGCATCATCGCGGCGGCCATCGCGCCGGAGATCGACCGCGGCGCCGCCTACCGCGCGAGCGTGACCGACGTCACGGGCGGCGCGGATGACAAGGCGAGTCGCGGCGTCAACGTGCTCGTGGAGCGCCTTGACGGCTGCGCCTCCGACGCCGACGAGATCACGGTGCGCCTCGCCCGCCAGCAGGAGCGCCGACGCCTCGCCGAGCTCGCGCCGCATGACCTCACCGAGGAGCTCAAGCGCCTGCTCATCGGCGAGAACAGCCTGCTGCCCGCCCAGGCGCGGTCGCTGGACAACCTGGAGGCGGGCGTGTCCACGCTCTGCGTCATGGCGACGGGGCGCGGCAAGTCGCTCATCTTCCACGTCCACGCGGCGCGCATGGCGCTCGTGCGCCATCGCGCGAGCATCTTCGTCTACCCGCTGCGCGCGCTCGTCTCGGACCAGGCGTACCACATCTCGCAAGTCTTTGACCGGCTGGGCATGACGACGCGTGTCCTGACCGGCGAGACCTCGCTAGACGCCCGCGACGCGATCTACGCGGGCCTCAACGCGGGCGACGTGGACATCGTCCTGACGACGCCCGAGTACCTCGCGATGCACGTGGACCGCATTGCAGCGTGCGGCCGTATCGGCTTCGTCGTCGTGGACGAGGCGCATCACGCGGGCCTCGCCAAGGCGGGCGCGCGCCCGGCGTACCTGGAGATGCCGCGCGTGCTGGAGATGCTCGGCAACCCCTGCGTGCTCGCCGTCACGGCCACCGCGAGCGCCCCGGTCGCCGACGAGATCCGACGCCTGCTCGCGATCCCCGAGGACGGCGTCGTCATAGACCCGTCCTGCCGCGAGAACCTCAGCGTGATCGACGAGCGGGCGAGCCGCGGTCGCGACGAACGCCTCGTGTCGCTGCTCGTGCACGGCGAGAAGACGCTCGTCTACGTGAACTCCCGCGAGGCATCGGTCTCGCTCGCGCGCATGCTGCGCCACCGCGTGTGGGAGCGCGGCCATCGCGTCGCCTTCTACAACGGCGGCCTCACGCGTGCCGACCGCGCCGCGGTGGAGGAGGCCTTTCGCAGCGGGGAGCTCACCTACGTGATCGCCACGAGCGCCTTCGGCGAGGGCGTGAACCTGCCCGACGTGCGTCACGTGGTGCTGTACCACCTGCCCTTTGACGAGGTGGAGTTCAACCAGATGAGCGGCCGCGCGGGGCGGGACGGGGCGCCCGCGTACGTGCACCTCGCCTACGGCGCGGCCGACGCACGCATCAACGAGCGAGTCCTGCAGCGCGACGCGCCGAGCCGCGACGACCTCGTGACCCTGTACCGCGTGCTCATGGCCCGCTCGCGCGCGGCGTCGCTTCAGGGGCGACGCGCCTTCGTCGCGACGAACGCAGACATCGCCGAGGAGTGCATCGCCCAGAACACGCGCTGCGCGATCGATGACCGCGTGGTCTCGTGCGGCATCTCCATCTTCCGCGAGCTCGGCTTCTGCGTGACGTCGGGGTACGGCGTGGGCCGCCGCGTGGAGATGGTCGCCCAGCCGCAGCACATGGACCTCTACGGGTCCGTGCGCTACGTGGAGGGCCTGCGCGCGCAGCAGGACTTCTCCGACTACAGCGCCTGGGCGCTTCGGGCGCCCGCCGACGAAATCCTTGCGCACATCAACCGCCCGATCGTGCCATGATACGGGCGTGGGCGTGACGAAGAAGACGACTGACGATGGGAGGTCCAGCCATGGCTGAGAAGCAGGACGAGGCGAGGGTCGAGGGCTCAGGGGCCGCCCAGGCGCCCGTCGCCGTCGCGAGCGGTGACGGCCGGCGCGCGACGACCGACGCGCGCCCCGTCGGGACCGGCGCGAAGGGCACGGTGGACCTCGCGGACAAGGTGGCCAGCGTCCCGGCGGCCGAGCTCAGGATGCCGCCGGGCACGGGCAGTGACAACTTCCCGCTGCTGCGCAAGGCGGTGAGCGCCTACCTGACGCCTGACGACGTCCAGAAGGTCGAGCGCGCCTACGCGTTCGCCGCGAGGAAGCACGACGGCGTCAAGCGCAAGAGCGGCGAGCCCTACATCTGCCACCCCGTCGAGGTCGCGCGGATCCTGGCGGAGAACCTGCACTCCGACGTGGACATGCTCTGCGCCGGCCTGCTCCACGACACCGTGGAGGACACGGACGCGACGCTCGCGGACATCGACGCGCTCTTTGGCCCGCAGGTCGCCGAACTTGTCGACGGCGTCACGAAGCTCACGAACATCGAGGTCAGCTCGCTCACCGAGCAGCAGGCCCTCAACATGCGCAAGATGTTCCTCGCGATGGCGAAGGACATCCGCGTCGTCGTCATCAAGCTGGCCGACCGCCTGCACAACATGCGCACGCTCATGGCGCTGCCCGAGGACCGTCGCATCTTCAAGTCGCGCGAGACGATGGAGGTCTACGCGCCGCTCGCCAACCGGCTCGGCATCAGCTCCATCAAGTGGGAGCTTGAGGACCTGGCGTTCTTCTACCTTGAGCCGTCCAAGTACCGCCAGCTCGCGCGCATGGTCAACGAGTCCCGCGAGCAGCGCGAGCGATACCTGCAGCAGGTGATCGGCATCCTGCACGCCGAGCTTGACCGCGCCGACATCGAGAACTACCGCATCAGCGGCAGGCCGAAGCACCTGTGGAGCATCTACCAGAAGATGCGGAACAAGGGCAAGGACTTCTCGGACATCTACGACCTCATCGCCCTGCGCGTCATCACGCAGACGGTGGGGGACTGCTACGCGGTGCTCGGCGCGGTCCACTCACTGTGGCACCCGATGCCCGGCCGCGTGAAGGACTACATCGCCATGCCGAAGGCGAACATGTACCAGTCGCTGCACACGACGGTCATCGGGCCAGCGGGTCGCCCGCTGGAGATCCAGATCCGCACGGAGGAGATGCACCAGCAGGCGGAGTACGGCATCGCCGCCCACTGGCTGTACAAGCAGGCGGGCAACTCCGAGGGCGACAAGTCCGACCAGGCGCAGGCGCTCGACTCGCGTCTCAAGCTGCTCGGCCGCACCCTCGAGTGGACCCAGCAGGACGACATGAGCGACCCGCAGGAGTTCCTGGACGCGTTGAAGATCGACCTGTTTGAGGACGAGGTCTTCGTGTTCACCCCGCGCGGCGAGGTCATGACGCTGCGCGCCGGCGCGACGCCGCTGGACTTCGCGTACTCGGTTCACACGGAGGTCGGCAACCACTGCGTCGGCGCGAAGGTGAACGGCTCCGTCGTGCCCCTGTCCTACGAGCTGCAGATGGGCGACCGCGTGGAGATCCTCACGCAGAACAACGCCTCGCCCTCGCGCGACTGGCTCTCCATCGTGAGGACGCCCTCGGCGCGCTCCAAGATCCGCGCGTACTTCTCGCGCATCACCAAGGCCGACGACGCGATGACCGGTCGCGACATGCTCGCGCGCGAGTTCCGCAAGCAGGGGATGGGCATCTCCACGCCCCGCACGGTCCGCGCGCTCGGCAAGGTCGCCCCCACGCTGGGCATGTCCGATGTGGACGCGATGTTCGTCGCGGTCGCCAACGGCAAGATCTCGCCGCGCCTCGTCGCCAACAAGGTGCACGGCATCCTGAACGAGTCCACGACGAACACGCAGGCCGAGGCCGAGAAGCGCGCGTTCGCGAGCCTCACGACCAACGCGATGGCGCCGCGCCTCGGAAAGAGCGCCGCGCTGCTCGGGCGCCAGGCGAGCGGCGAGCGCCGCCAGATCTCCAACGGCGTGGTCGTGGAGGGCGCGCAGGGCGACCTGCTCGTGCGCCTGGCGAAGTGCTGCAACCCCGTGATGGGCGACGAGATCGTGGGTTTCATCACCCGCGGCCGCGGGGTGAGCGTCCATCGCGCGGACTGCCCGAACGTCGAGAACCTCAGGCAGGACGAGGGTCGCATGATCGGCGTCCACTGGGACTCCCAGAAGGCCGCGCTGTTCCAGGTGGAGATCGTCGTCGAGGCGCTCGACCGGATGCGCCTGCTGCAGAACATCGTCGGCGCGATATCCGACGCCGGCGGCAACATCCTGTCCAGCGGCACGCAGAGCACGCGGCAGGGCACGGTGAACATGCGCTTCCTCGTGCAGCTTGGCGAGATCGACCGGCTTGACGCGCTGCTCGGGACGATTCGCGGCGTGAACGGCGTGCTTGAGGCGCGTCGCGCGCTGCCGGGCGAGGCGACCGGCGGCCAGCGGAAGGCCCGGCACCACGGCTAGCGGTCGGCGCCGGGAGCTATGACGATAAGGCTGAAGTTCAGCAGGAGACGCTGGGCTGCGACGTGAAGGGTGAGGTTTC
>CACZRK010000107.1 GCA_902783515.1 uncultured Coriobacteriaceae bacterium
CAGGGTGAAGTCGGTGCTCTCGTAGAGCGGGTTCTGCTTGACGTCCATCCGCGGCGAGTCGATGTGGGCGCCCAGGATGTTGAGGCCCGCGCTCATCGGCTCGGTGCCGACCTGCACGAGGATGACGGCCTTGCCATGGGTCGTCGCCCAGACCTTGTCGCCGGCCTTGAGCGGGGTGCCCGCGGCGACCGCCTTCGCCAGCGGGACGTAGCCCGCGGCCTCGGCGAGCCGGACGGCCGACGCGGCGCACTCGCGCTCGGTCTTGTTGTCGGAGATGAAGTCGATGTAGTCACGCGCAAGTGACTCGAGCGCCTTCAGGTCGTCGGCGCCGTACTTCTTCCAGGCGTTCTCTCGTTCCACAATGCCTCCTTCGTGTCACGGGCCCAGGGCAGCAGCGGGCAACAGCCTGATGGCCGGCCTCGGCGCGAGGGCCCCTCGTATGGCATGCCCCGCCGTCAGGCCGTCGTCATCCTCGCCCGAAGCGGCGCGCTGACGACGCCCGCGACGCGGGGCGCGTGGCGATGTATACCCCATTGCCGCAGGTGGCGACAGGCCTTTCGGGGGTGGCGCCGACAAATCCCCCGACCGTCAGACAAAAACCGCCATTCGTCACGTTTCGGCGATCGATTCGGGTAGAAGATGCGCATATCGAGAACGGCGCGCCGCGCACCCGCCTGCGGGCGCGCGGCGCGCGCGGACGTGCAACGGCGAGAGGGGCAGACGATGGAAACCTTCGTGTTCATCCTCATCATCTTCGCCTGCGTCGTGGCGTCCGCCGTCCTGGACCAGCTGATCTCGCGCGTCTCGCTGCCCCTCATCCAGATCGCCATCGGCGTCGTGGTCGCCGCCATCCTGCCGTCCACGAGCGAGGCGCAGCTGGACTCCGAGCTCTTCCTGGTGATGTTCATCGCGCCGCTGCTGTTTGACGAGGCGCGGCACGCGAACCCGCGGACGCTCTGGGCCAACAAGGGGTCCATCCTCTCGCTGGCGATCGGGCTCGTGGTCGCGACCGTCCTGGTCGTCGGGTTCGCGCTGCACGCGATCGTGCCCTCGATCCCGCTCGCCGCGGCGTTCGCCTGCGCCGCCGCGCTCGGGCCGACCGACGCCGCCGCCGTCGCCGCGCTCGGCCAGACCGTGAGCCTGAGCCCCCGGCAGCGCACGCTGCTGTCCGGCGAGGCGCTCATCAACGACGCGTCGGGCGTCGTCTCGTTCCAGTTCGCGATCGCGGCGGCGCTGACGGGCACGTTCTCCGCGCTCGACGCGGGGGCGACGTTCGCCCGGCTGTTCTTCGGGGGCATCCTCGCCGGCGTCGTGCTGGGCGCCCTGCTGCGCGCCGGCATCCGCACCGTGCGCTCACACGGCCTGGAGAGCACCACGATCCACGTGCTCTACGAGGTGATCAGCCCCTTCTTCGTGTTCCTGACCGCCGAGGCGCTGGGGGTGAGCGGCATCCTGGCGGTGGTCGCCGCCGGCCTCGTCATGGCCGAGCCGGCGCCGCGCCTCACCTCCATCTCCGTGACGCGCCACCGGATGGTCTCCACGGGCGTGTGGGAGGTGCTGATCTTCCTCATCAACGGCATCCTCTTCGTGATGCTGGGCATGCAGCTGCCGCACGCCATCAACCCCGCGATCATGGGCCAGCGGCTGCCGCTGCACCTGCTGGTCGGCTACGTGCTCGCGCTCACCGCGCTCGTCATCGGCGTGCGCCTGCTGTGGACGACCGTCATGGAGTTCGCGGCCCGCGACCCCAAGACGGGCCGCCGCGGCGTCTTCACGCCGCTCGCGGCGCTGCGCCGCGCCGCCACGCTCACCGTCGCCGGGCCGAAGGGCGCCGTGACGCTCTCCATCATCTTCACGCTGCCCTACTTCTCCCATGGCGAGCCCTTCCCCGACCGCGCGCTCATCATCTTCCTGACCGCCGGCGTGATCCTGTGCACGCTGCTGCTCGCCGACGCGCTGCTGCCGGTGCTCGCGCCCGCAGAGACCCCCGAGGGCGGCAGGGGCATGAGCCTGCGCGACGCGCGCGCCGCAATGCTGCGCGACGTGATCCACGAGCTGCAGCTGAAGATCGAGGAGCACACCAGGCCGGAGTTCGAGCCGGCGACGCGCGCCGTGATCGGCCAGTATCGCAAGCGCCTCATCAACAACACGCGCCAGGACATCTCCCGCGAGATGACCGACCGCCTGAGCCTGGACATCATCGAGCGCCAGCAGAGCTTCCTGGACGACGCCGCGCGCGACCGGTCCTATGACGCCGAGACGATCGCGCGCTCCCGCGCCGTCCTTGACCGTCGTCGCAAGCTGCTGGGCGCCGACATCGGCGGCGGCCCCCTCTCGCGGCTGGTGGGCGCGGTGCGCCGGCAGGGCCTGCGCCTGCGCCGCACCTGGCAGGCGCGCCGCGGCAGGCAGCGCCTTGACCCGGACGCGACGCTGGCGATGACGCCCGTGCAGGTCCGCAAGGTCGGGGAGCTGTCCACGAAGCTCGAGCGCATCGCGATCGAGTACCTGAAGGAGCGCGTCGCCGAGGCGCTGCCCGAGGAGCGGCGCGCCGCCGTCGTGCTGCTTGACGAGCATCGCCTGGCGCTCGCCGCGGCGAAGGCGCGCGCCGCCGGCGAGGAGTATGACGAGGACCCGGGCAAGACCGCCGGCGGCACGCCCCTCACGCCCTCCCAGGAGCAGAGGAACTCGCGCATCCGCTACGCGTACGCGACGAGCATGTCGCGGCTGCTGAGCATCGACGTCTCGCGCCTGACGCCGCAGCAGATAGAGCTTATGAGCGAGCACCTGGGCGAGGTGGAGTCCGGCGCGCTGCGCATCGAGCTGGACAAGATCCGGCAGATGCACGAGGCCGGCAAGATCAGCCAGCGCGTCGCGCGCACGATGCGCGAGGACGTCTACCTGCTGCAGATGGGCGTGAGCGACTCGTAGCGGGCACGCGGGCGTGGGTACACGCGGGCGCCGCTCGGGCGCGCGGGACAGGATGCGAGGGCGCCGCGGGCGCGGGCGCGCGGCGGACGAGGGAGGATGCGGGACATGGCGATGCGGGACCTGCCGAGGACGATCGAGCTGAGCGAGGACGGGACGGCGACGATCCTCGCCGACCAGCGCCTGCTGCCCGAGCGGCTGGAGATGCTGCGCGTGACGACGTGGCAGGAGATGGTGGCGCTCATCAAGGACCTCGCCGTGCGCGGCGCGCCCGCGCTGGGCGTCGC
>CACZRK010000108.1 GCA_902783515.1 uncultured Coriobacteriaceae bacterium
ATTTGTAGGTGGCGGTGTTCGTGCCGGCGTCGGATCGCGACTTCCCTGGGGGTGGGGCCCGGTCGCCCGGGCCCCTGGAGAGGGAGGCAAATCCTGCGGCGGAAGACCCGCTCGTGGTACGACTCCCGCGCCCGTCCCTGGAGGTGGGACCCCGGTTGCCCGGGGTCCCGGGAGAGGGAGGCGAGGAGAGGCGAAGCGGTGATCTTGGCTTTCGTCCGGCCTTTCGTGCGTGGCCGTTTGTTAACCTTGGCTCACTTGCTTCGTTGATCAGTAGAATACCAGATGCGCGCTTTGTGTCAACCGTGGCTTACATTTACCGCCAGGCTCGCGCCGCTCTCCATGGACTGTCCATAAGTAAGCCAAGGATAACAATAGTCGGATGCAACAGGGACCACGGCCGTGCGGCGAGCCTGCCGCGCTGTCGGCTCGCATGGAGTCCCCGCGGCTTTTGAACCCGCCGTGCCCCGCCACCTCGCGCGGAGACGCGCGCCTCGCGTATGCTGAGGCTTCGGAGAGACGCCGTCCGGAGCTGTGACGGCCGGCACCCGCCGCCGCGTCGCGTTGACGTCCGCGGTCGGCGCGCCATGCAACGCGAAGTGCGAGGGAACGCCATCCATGAGCAGAGACTACGTCGCCCTGAAGGCCGCCCACAAGAAGAAGCGCCAGGCGCAGGCCACCGCCGCGGCCGCCACGGCCGTCTCGACGGCATCGGCCGCCGACGCGCGCGACTCGGCCGCGTCGAGCCGCGGCTCGAGGGCGGCAGGCGCGGGCAAGGCGCGGGCGCAGCAAGGGGGGAGAGACGGCCGATCGTCGGTCGTCCCCATCGGCATGGTGGTCGGCCTTGGCAATCCGGGCGCGGAGTATGACGGCACGCGCCACAACATCGGCTTTGCGGTCGTCGACGAGCTTGCGCGCCAGCTGGGCGTCACCTACTGGAAGACGCGCCCCGGCGCGCTCGTGGCGGAGGTCACCTGGCCACGCGTGTTCGGCGCGACGATGGTCGCTCCGAACGGCGCCGTCGACGCGTCCGCGACGAGCGGCCCCGCCACCGTCGTGCTCGTGAAGCCGCAGTCGTACATGAACGTGTCGGGTGGGCCGGTCGCGCATCTGGCCAGCGAGTACCACGTCCCGCCGGAGGGCATCCTTGTCGCGCACGACGACCTGGAGGTTGACGCAGGCAGGATCCGCGTGCGCATGGGCGGCGGCCACGCCGGCCACAACGGCCTGCGGTCCATCGGCGAGAAGCTGGGCACCACCGACTACGGCAGGCTCCGCTGCGGCATCGGGCGCCCGCCGGGTCGCATGAAGCCGGCCGACTTCGTCCTGCGGCAGACGCGCGGCCGCGAGGCCGAGGAGCTGCGGCTCACGGTCGCGGACGCGGCGGCCGTCGCGCTTGAGGCGATCGAGCGGGGGATGGCCGCAGCCTGCGCGCGCTACGCCTAGGCGCGCCCACCGCATCCGGCGCCCGGCGCGCGTCGTCACGCGCTCGTCAGGCGCGTGGTGCGGGCGCTTGGTGCGCGCCTACCGCGCGCCGGTCGGGTCCATCGCGTCCAGATAGTCCTGGTCGCTCTCGATCACCTGGCGCAGCAGCTGCGCGACGCCGCGATAGAACGAGGTCGCCGCGCGCCGCTCCAGCCTGTCGCAGAAGGCAGGCACCCAGTACACGGAGTGGTCGGCGATGAAGTTGAACTGGTCGTTCATGCAGGTCTGCGCCTCGTCGAGCGCGGAGAAGCCCTCGTCGGAGTCCTCGCGCACGCGCCCGCTCACGATGGAGTCCAGCGCGTCCGAGGCGCGCCCGCCCAGGTAGGCCATGAAGGAGAGCTCGGCGCAGATGTGGTCCACGGGCATGTTCGCCTCGGGGATGTAGCGGCTCTTCTTGCGGTCAAAGTCGTACGTCGCGTACGCCTCCTCGATCGAGTCGACGACGTCCTGGGCGTCCACGTACGGCGAGCGGACCTCGCCCGTCTCGCCGTCGACCTCATCGACCTCATCGACGTCAGCGCCACCGTCCTGCGCCACCGCGAAGCGCACGCTGCGCGACTCCAGCAGCGAGAGTTCGCCGTGGCCCTCGCCCACCACGTCGGAGGCGAAGATGGCTTGGTGATCGGCCCGCACGGCGCGGCATGCGTTGGAGACGTTGGCGTCGGTCTGGGGGTCGGAGTCCCCGCGCAGCGATGCGGCGAAGGCGTCCAGCTCGGTGTGGGTGCGCGGCGGGATGTCGCGCAGGCCGTCGATGAGCCCGAACGTGACCTCCTCGTCGGAGAGGGCGCGCGCAAGGAAGAGGTAGCGCGACGCGCGACGGCGGACGTCCTGGGCGAGGAACGCGAGCTGCTCGTCAAGGTCGGCGTCCACGTCCTCCAGGCGATCGAGCCCGTTTGCCTGGCCGCTCACGTCGCTGACGAGCTCGTCTGCCGTGCGTTCTTCGTCCATGATGACCTCCTGGTGTATGCGCCCTCACGAACCTGTCGAGCCGTCCGTGCCTCTGGACCCGCTCAGACCTCAGACATCCTGATCGAGGATACCGTACGGACGTGTGCGCGCTGTCAATGCGCCCGCCGCGTATCGGACCGCCACAATCCCGGAGGGACGGGGCGCCAGCGGCACCGTTCGGACGCGGTCTGGCCACGACGGGCAAGACGTGCTCCGAAAGTCCACATGGAGGGACCAGATGTGCCGTTTGGCTAATCTATTGTGTAGTTTTGTTATTCAGCATGAGTTCAGAAAATGGCGCATTAGTATCGATTTCCTACAGTGCTACAGGTATGGGCGGGACCGTGACGTCCGTTTGGAGCAGTGTGGTGGCATGCGTTGGCATGTCAATAAGTTGCTGATGAATAACTTTGTGCGTTCAAGATGCTTGCGAGCCATACGCGTGCTCACGCATACATGACGACGGGGCGCCTTGGACTATCGACGGCGTGACGAAAGACGCGGAGGGGGTGTCCATGAGCGATGCGAAGTGCGCGTCTTGCGCGCAGGAGAAGGAGGGGCGCGTGCCGTCTGATGACGACGTCATGCGCGCTGCGAAGGCTCTCGCCAATGGTCGCCCCGCCTATCACTTTGTCAAGCGCCTGTTTGACATCGTCTTCAGCGCCGCGGTCCTCGTCGTGCTCTCGCCCGTCTGGGCGGCGGTGGCCGTTGCCGTGAAGGTTGACGACCCGTCCGGCCCCGTCCTCTTCACGCAGGAGCGCGTGGGGTACAACGGCAGGCCGTTTCGGATGCTCAAGTTCCGCTCCATGTTCACGGACGCCGAGGAGCGCCAGGCAGACCTGGCGCGACTCAACGAGAAGTCCGGGCCCGTTTTCAAGATGCGTGACGACCCGCGCGTCACGAGGGTCGGCAAGCTGCTGCGCAAGACGTCGATCGATGAGGTGCCGCAGTTCGTGAACGTCCTGAAGGGCGACATGTCCGTCGTGGGGCCGCGTCCGGCGCTACCCAAGGAGGTCGCGACCTATGATGCGCACGAGCGCCTCCGGCTGCTCGTGAAGCCCGGCATGACGTGCTTCTGGCAGACGCGTCGCGACCGCGACGGCGTCTCCTTTGACGAGTGGGTCGACCTCGACCTGCTGTACATCGAGCGGTGCGGGGTGCTGACCGACGCGCGGCTGGTCCTGCGCACGGTCGGCGTCGTGTTCACGGCACAGGGGAACTGACGCGCCCGACCTCGCGTTGGCACGCCGTCGGGCGCCTCCTCCGCTGCTACCATGGGGGCTCATCGGGCGAGGCTTGCCGGGTGTGGCGTGGCGGACGCGGCGGAGGGATGGGAAGGTGCGCGTACTCTGCTTCAGCGAGAAGTGGGAGTCGGGCGGCATCGAGTCGCTGCTCACGAGCCTGTACGAGACCATGGACCTTCGCGATCGCGACGGGGCGCCCCTGCAGGTAGACATCGTCGCGTGCGAGTACGAGCCGGGCATCTACGACGACCGGCTTGCGGCGCGCGGCCTGAGCGTGCGGCAGCTGTCGGGATCGACGCGCGACTACCGGCGCAACCTCGCCATGTTTGACGAGCTGCTCCGCGAGCGGCGCTACGACGTCGCGCACCTGAACCTCTACGAGGGACTCGCGCTGCTGTTCGCGCGCCATGCGCGACGGGCTGGCGTGGGGCGCGTGATCGTCCACAGCCACAACGCAGGGCTGCGCCCCAGCTCGCTGCGGTCCCTCAAGATGGCGCTGCACCGCGCCAGCGTCCGGGTGCTGGCGGACGACGCCGACCTGCGCTGGGCACCGTCGCAGGCCGCGGCGCGCTTTCTGTTCGGAGATCGCCCGTGGACGCTGGTGCCCAACGGCATCCGCCTGGGTGACTTCGCCTTCAGCGCCGCCAGACGCGTCGAGACGCGCCGGCGGCTCGGTCTTGCGGAGGGGGACTTCGCGATGGGGTGCGTCGGGCGACTCGTCGCGCAGAAGAACCAGGCCTTTCTGATCGACCTGCTCGCGCGCTCCCGTGCCGGGGACGATGGGGTGACGCTCCCGTCGCATGCGCGTCTCGTGCTGGTGGGGCAGGGCGACGACGAGGCGCGGCTGCGCGAGCGGGCGCGGGCGCGTGGCGTGCAGGACGTCGTCACCTTCACGGGGGCGTCCGATGACATGGCGAGCCTCTACCAGGCGATGGACGTGCTCTGCATGCCCTCGCTGTTCGAGGGGTTGGGCATCGTCGCGGTGGAGGCGCAGGCCAGCGGCCTGCCCGTGGTGTGCTCGCGGGCGATCCCTCCCGAGGCGCAGGCGACGTCCCTGCTGAGCTATGCCGACGTCGAGCCGGTCTCGTGGGCGGCCGCCGTGCGCGCCGCGCGGGGCGTTGTGCGGGCGGACGCGACCGAGCAGCTTCGTCGCGCCGGGTATGACCTCGCCGACATGGCCGCCTTCGTGCGCGGGGCCTACCTGGGAGAGGAGCCGCGTCGGGTCGTGGTCCCCGCGACGACGCCCGTCGCGCCTGCGCCGTCAGACGCGTCACCTGCGCTGGTCAGCGTCATCATCCCCGTCTATCGGGTCGAGCCGTACCTGCGCGCGTGCGTGGACAGCGTGCGGGCTCAGACGCACGAGGCCCTGGACATCATCCTCGTGGACGACGGCTCGCCCGACGCGTGTCCGGCGATCTGCGACGAGTACGCCGCGGCGGACGCGCGCGTGCGCGTGATCCACCAGGCCAACGGGGGGCTCTCCGCCGCGCGCAACGCAGGGCTTGGAATCGCGCGCGGCTCGTTCGTCTCGTTCGTCGACAGCGACGACGTGCTCGCGCCGACGTTCGTGGAGACGTTGCTGGGCGCGTGCGAGCGCACGGGCGCGGCGGTCGCCCAGTGCGGGTTCGCGCGTGATCGGGCGTGCCTGGACCGCCCGCCCTTCGACCGCCGTCGCGCCCAGCAACGTCCGTCCGCGGCCGAGGCGCCCTCGGCCGAAGCGTCGCACTTCGCCGTGCTCACTGCCCGCGAGGCCTCGCGGCGCCTGGCGCAGGACGGCAGCGGTGCCTTCACGGTCGTGTGGGACAAGCTCTACCGGCGCGAGCTGCTCGATGGCGTGCGGTTCCCGGTCGGACGACAGCATGAGGACGAGTTCGTCACCTATCGACTGCTGTGGGGTGCCGCGTCGGTCGCTGTCACCGACGACGTCCTCTACTTTTACCGCCAGCGTCCGACCAGCACGATGGGGGCCGGCTTCAGTCGCAGGAGCCTTGACGCCATCGACGCGCTGGGGGAGCGCCTTGCGTTCTATCAGGCGCACGACGCGCCCGAGCTGGTCACGCTCACGCAGGCGC
>CACZRK010000109.1 GCA_902783515.1 uncultured Coriobacteriaceae bacterium
ACTGGCCGAACAGGCCGTCCAGCGCGCGCCCCACCGCGTCGCCCGCCTGCTGCGACGCCCCCGCGCGCTGCGGGCCGCCGAGCGGCATGCCGCTAGAGGCCCAGCCCCGCCTCCCTGAGCTCGCCATGGAACATGCTCACCACCTTCGCGCGGTCGCGCTCCTCGTCGGTGAAGTAGTCCAGGTTCGCCGTCGTCACGATCGTCTGCATGCCCGTGTCGATGAGGGACAGCAGCGCGCGGCGCCGGTCGCGGTCCAGCTCGCTCATGACGTCGTCCAGCAGGAACACCGGGTAGTGGCCGAGCATGTCGCGCACCAGCGCGGCGTGCGCCATCTTCACGGCCAGCACCACCGTGCGCTGCTGGCCCTGCGACCCGAAGAGTCGCGCCTCGCGACCGTCGATCGCGAACCCCAGGTCGTCCTTGTGCGGGCCGACACAGGTCACGTGACGTCGGCGCTCCTCGGCGGCCGACGCCGCCAGCTCGCGCGCGAACGCCTCGCCGACCGCGGCGCGATCCTCCTCGTCACGACCGGCGGCGAGGTCGCGCGACGGCTCGTAGGTGACCGTCAGCTCCTCGTCAGGCGCGAGCGTGCCGTAGGCCTCGCGCACGTACGGCGCGAGCCTGCGCACGAGGGCGCGCCGATACAGGTACAGCATGGCGCCCGCGGCGACGAGCGAGCTCGTCCACGCGTCAAGCAGGTCGCCGGAGAAGACCTCGTCGCGCAGCATCGCGTTGCGCTGCGTGAGGGCGCGCGTGTAGTCGCGCAGGATCCGCCCGTAGCCGTCGTTGAGCTGCGTGCCGATGCCGTCCAGCAGGTCGCGCCGGCCCGAGGCCGACCCCTTCACGACCATCAGGTCGTCCGGGCTGAAGAGCACCGAGGGCAGCAGGCGGGCGCACTCGCCGCCGCGCCGCCGCTTGCCGTTGATCGTGAACGCCTTCTTGCCTGCCGTGACCTCGCACGACACGTCGATGACGCGCTTGTCGCCCGCGAGGCGGCACGAGACCTGCCCGCGCTCCGCCCCCTCGCGGACGAGGTCCGACGTCGATCCCAGATGGCGGAAGGTCGTGCCGTTCGTGAGCAGGTAGATGCCCTCCATGCAGTTGGTCTTTCCGGTCGCGTTGGGGCCCACGAGGATCGTGAGCCCGGGCGCCGGCGCGAGATCAAGGTCATGCACGTTGCGAAAGTCCCGGTAGGAGACCTTCTCTATCACGAGTCCCATCTAGGCGACCACCCGTCCGCGTCCGCTCACGCGCGCCCTAGTAGTTCGGGCGCACGGGCATGACCAGGTACAGGAAGTCCACGTCGCCGCGCGTGCGGAAGATGCCGGGACGGATGGGCGACTCCGCCTCAAAGGTCAGCATCACGTCGTCGTCGGCCTTCTGGACGAAGTCGTAGATGAAGCGCGAGTTGAACGAGATCGTGATGTCGTCGCCGTCCACGTCCACGGGAATCTCCTCGCGGGCGTTGCCCTGGTCCGGGATGTTCGTCGTGATGACCAGCAGGTTCTGCTCGGCGCTCACCGAGAGCGTGACCTCCGAGTTGTTGACCGTCATGGCCTTGATGCGCTGCATCGCCTCGTACAGGTCGTTCATGCGCATGCGAACGCCGCTGACGTGCGTGCTGGGGATGAGCTTGCGGTAGTTGGGGTAGTTGCCCTCGATCCTGCGCGTGACGTACACGACGTCGCCGAACAGGAAGATGAGCTGCGACTGGTTGGTGCCCACCGTGATGGTCTTCTGGTCGGAGGCAAGCGAAAGGACGCTGCGCAGGCTCCTGGCCGGAGCGATGACCTGGAAGTTCTCCACCTCCGAGACGACCTTCGCGTCAGCGACGGCAAGGCGCACCGAGTCCGTGGTCACGAAGCGCACGTTGTCGGCGGTGACGTCCACGAGGATGCCCGTCAGGATCGCGCGGTTGCGGTCCGTGGAGGCGGCGACGCCGACCTTGTTCACCATCTCGTTCAGCACCGAGGACGGGAGCTCGACCATGGAGTCTATCTCGTAGTCGGGGAAGGCGGGGAAGTCCTGTGCGGCCATGGTGTTCAGGCTGTAGAAGCTCTTGCCGCAGGTGACGTTCAGGCGCGTGCCGTCCGTCGCGAAGAGGATGGCCATGTCGGGCAGGTGTCCCACGATGTCGGAGAGGAGCTTGCCGGGAACGACGACCTGACCGGGCTCCTCGACGTTGGCGATGACGCGCTGACGGAGGCTGACCTCCATGTTGGTGTTCTCCAGGCGAAGGCTGCCCTCGGTCGCGGTGATGAGGATCCCGGAGAGGATCGGCAGCGTCGAGCTCATGTCCACGCCCTTGATGGCTCTCGACAGTGCTGACTTGAGCGAGTCTCGATCGATGGTGAACCTCATGACCCCGGCCTGCCTTCCCTTATGTATTTAGATAGTAGGTGTAGTAGAGCATGTTCGAACGGTGAGAGATCGACCTTCTCGCAGGTGAGGATACCTGTTTTTCTCAACTGTCGCCTGTTGGTGAAATTTCGAATGTCCTCACTTTATGCCCTCGGGGCCCCGTTTGCACCCAGAACTGCGCACAGGCTTTCACAAGCAGACAAACTCTAAGCAAACCGACTCTCAAAGGGCTTCCCACGACGTTCTCAACAGCCCCTGACGGCCGTCTGACACGAAACATCTGTTTTCAACAGAAATTGACCGCTTTTCAGCCCTTCTGGCGCCTTGTAGGGCCTCCTGTGGAGTCCTGTTGTGTAAAACTCTGTGGGAAATGTTCGATATTGGGTAGGGACTACCTACCCCCAGCTGCGAGAACAAGGGTTTTGAAACTGTGCAATCGCATACGGTTTAAAGTGCTGAAAACTCGGAAAGCAGCGTCCGGAAAGCCAAATAGGGGCCCTGTGAAGCCTCAGAGCGCCCGTTTTCTGACCTGTGGAAAACTGACCTGTTGAAAACTCAAAATCAGGCTGATCTGAGGCCCTGCGGGACGGTTTTAGCGGTCGAGACGGTTGTGGGCGTGGTGGGTGAGGCGACCGCGTCGCCGCGTGACCGCGCGAGTGCCGGCGTCGCGCTCGCGACGGCTGGGCATGCGGAAGGGCCCCGCCCGCCTCTCGTGGCGTGCGGGCGGCAGGGCCGGCCCCTCCCTCGCGGCGTACGGGCGTCCGATAGCCCGTGCGCCTGGCTATCTGTTCTTTATCGACCGCTCAAAGCTCTCGAGCTTGCCCATGAACGAGCGGTCGTCCTGGCTCATCTTGTCGATCTTCATGATCGAGTTGTACACCGTGGAGTGGTCGCGGCTGAAGTAGTTGCCGATCGACTGATACGAGTCGTCCGTCATCTGCCGCGCGAGCCACATGGAGACCTGGCGCGCCTCGCTCACCATCTTCGTGCGGCGCTGGCCGCGGACGTCGGATTCCGAGACGCCGTACTCCTTCGCCACGAACTTGATGATCGTCGGGATCTCGACCTTGCGCTCGCTCTGGAAGATCTCGTCGCGGATCGCCTTGATCTGGTCCTCGCTGACCACGCCGCCCTGGCCCTGGCTCGAGCGGAGCATGACGCGGTTGAGAAACCCCTGCATCTCGCGGATGTTGTTGGGCGAGTACTCGGCGATCCAGTCAAGCTGCTGCGACACGAGGTCGCCGCGCAGCCACGACACCTCCGACCTGCGACGATCATAGGTGCTCTGCAGAATCATGCGCTTGAGCTCGTAGCTGGGCTGGGCGATGTCGAGCACCGTGCCCATGGAGAAGCGCGTCTTGATGCGGTCGTCCAGCTGCAGGTAGTCGGGCGGCTCGTCGGCGGACAGCACGATCGTCTTGCCGGCCATTGTGAGGCTGTTGAAGATGTCAAAGAAGGTCGTGACGGACTCCTGCTTCTTCACGAAGAACTGCACGTCGTCGACGAGCAGCACGTCGCAGGTGCGATAGCGCTTCATGACCTCCTTGCCGCGGACGCGCCGGTTCTGCATCTCGTCCACGTAGTCCTCCACGAAGCCGTTTGAGGTCGCGTAGACGACCTCCACGCCCGGCCGGTTCGTGCGGATGTAGTTGAGGATGCTCAGCAGCAGGTGCGTCTTGCCCAGGCCGCTCTTGCTGTAGATGAAGACCGGGTTGCCGGGCAGCTTGTCGCCCTCGGCCGCGGCGCGCGCGACCTCGAACGCCATGCGGTTCGCCTCGCCGACGACGAAGGTGTCAAACGTGTAGTTCGCGAGCGGCGTCTCCACGGCCTGCGTCTGCTGGTCCGCACCCACGGTGCTGTCGAGCGTGATCGAGATGCCTTCCTCGGTCACGTCCGGCGTGTCCTCGGCGAGCACTTCCGCGGCGACCTCGGCGGCGACGTCCGTCGGTAGCGCGGGCGCTTCGGGAACGGTCGCGGCTGGCGTCGAGACGGTCGGGACCGCGTCGGCTGCCTGCGGCGCAAGGGGTGTCGCGGAGGTGCTCGCCGCGACCACCGCGTCCGCGCTGCCGACGCCGGGTGCCGGCGCCATCGGCGTGCGCATCGTGTGCGTCATGTGCGGCAGCGGGCGCTTCGGGAGCTTCGGCGGGACGAACGCCGCCGCACCGCCCGCCGCTGCGCCCT
>CACZRK010000110.1 GCA_902783515.1 uncultured Coriobacteriaceae bacterium
CTACCGCTTCTTATTCTGCCATGGCAACAAAAGAGGCTGAGAGGACGTCCCCCTCAGCCTCAATAACCCATCGCGTAGAGTTCGCGACGCGTACGATGGTTTAGTTTTTTAGCGCTTCTTTGCCATCGCGCCGATGTTCGCCACGCCCGTAAAGGCGTTCTCGAAGCGGTTGAGCAGGCGCAGGCGGTTCTCGCGCACCGCCTGGTCGTCGGCCATGACCATGACCTCGTCAAAGAAGGCGTCGATCGGCCCGCGCAGCGCGGCGAGCGCGGCGATGGCAGCTGGGTAGTCAACGTCGCCGGACAGTGCCTCGGTCACGCGGCGGGTCGCCTCGTCGATTGCGTCGTTGAGCGCGAGCTCCTGCTCGCCGGCGACGGAGGCGTCAAACGCCTCGCCGAGGGCGGCGTCGCGCAGGTGGTCGGCACGCGTGTAGGCGCTCGCGAGGTCGTCGAACAGCTCGGCCTCCTCGGCGCGGGCCGTCTGCAGCGCGTGCGCGCGGTTCAGGAAGATGACCGGCTCCACGACGTCCACCGAGCGGACGGCGTCGATCGTGTCGGGCGAGACGCCCTCCTCCTTCGCGATGGACGCGAGGCGGCCGACGAAGAACTCGCGCACGGCGGCGCGCACGGCGACCGCGTCAAAGGCGATGCCCTGCGCCACGAGCGCCTCGATCGCGGCGTCGATGGCGTCGGCGAGCCTGATCTGCGGCTCGGCGCGCAGGATCGCGATGACGCCGATGGCGCTGCGGCGGACGGCGAAGGGGTCGGACGAGCCGGTCGGCGCCTGGTCGATCGCGAAGATGCCGCAGACCGTGTCCAGCTTGTCCGCCAACGCGACGATGCGGCCCGCGAGCTCGTCGGGCAGCGCGTCGCCGGCGAAGCGCGGGCGGTACTGCTGCGAGATGGCGCGCGCGACCTCGTCGCTCTCGCCGGACGCCGCCGCGTAGTAGCCGCCCATCACGCCCTGCTGGCTCGTGAACTCGATGACCGCGCTCGTCACGAGGTCCGCCTTGCACAGATGCGCGGCGCGCTCCGCCGCCTTCGCGACGTGCTCCTCGGCACCGCTCTGCGCGGCCACGGCGCGCGCGATGCGCTCCACGCGGGTGGTCTTGTCGAGCATGGAGCCGAGCTTCTCCTGGAAGCCGACGCGCTCGAGCTGCGGCACGTAGGCCTCCAGCGGGCGCTTCAGGTCCTCCTCGTAGAAGAACTTCGCGTCGTCCAGGCGCGCGCGCACGACGCGCTCGTTGCCGGCGGCGATGACGTCGGCGCGCGCCGGGTCGCCGTTGGAGACGAGCAGGAAGTGGCGCGTCAGGTTGCCGTCGGCGTCGTTCAGCGGGAAGTAGCGCTGGTTGGACAGCATGGACTCCACGATGATCTCGTGCGGGACGCGCAGGAACTCCTCGTCAAAGTCCGCCTCGATGACGGTCGGCCACTCGACCAGGTTCACGACCTCGTCAAAGGTGTGGCGCGGCGTCGCGGCGACCAGCCCCTCGCGCTGCTCGACCTGCGCGATGCCCTCGCGAATGACGCGGACGCGCTCCTCGGCCGACACGATGACGTGCACGCCGCGCAGGGTCTCCACGTAGGCCTCGGCGCTCGGGACCACCACGTCATGCGGGTCCAGCAGCCGGTTGCCGCGCGTCGTGTTGCCCGCGACCAGGTCGCAGAACTCCACGGGGACGACCTCGTCGCCGAACAGGCACAGCAGCCAGCGGACCGGGCGCACGAAGCGGCACGCGTGCGTGCCCCAGCGCTGCGAGCGCGGCCAGCTGAGCTTGCCGGCGGCGTCGGCGAGGATGCCGGCGACGATCTGCTCGGCGGGCTGCGCCGGCTTGTCGATCTCGGCCCAGACGTACTCCTTGCCGCCCTCCTCGCGCACGACGAGCTGGCTGGCGTCCACGCCCTTGCCGCGCGCGAAGCCGAGCGCCGCCTTGGTGGGGTTGCCGTCGGCGTCAAAGGCGAACGCGGCGGCCGGGCCCTTCGCCGACTCGTGCACGGGCTCGGTGAAGTCGGCGAGCCCGTGGACGAACGTCGTGATGCGGCGCGGCGTGGAAGCGCACTCGACGCCCGCGAACGCCAGCCCGGAGGCGTCGAGCGCCTCGGTCACGAGGTTCTGCATCTGCGCGGTCGCCTTGTACAGCGGGATGGCGGGCATCTCCTCGGTGCCGATCTCAAACACTAGCTCCTTCGTCGCCATGCTAGGCAACCTCCCCGGAATCCTTCAGCGTCGCGTCCTTGGCCTCCCATGCCTCGCAGCACGCCTTCGCGACGGCGCGCACGCGCAGGATGTACGCCGCGCGCTCGGTCGCGCTGATGGCGCCGCGCGAGTCCAGCAGGTTGAACGCGTGGCTGCACTTGATGACGCAGTCGTACGCGGGCAGCGGCAGGCCCTTCGCGAGACAGGCGTGGCACTCGGCCTCGTACTCGTCAAACTTCTCGCGCATGACGTCCACGTTGGCGACCTCAAAGTTGTACGCAGAGAACTCGCGCTCGTTCTCCAGGAAGACGTCGCCGTACGTGAAGTCGTGGCCGTCCACGCCGTGCGTCCACACGATGTCGTAGACGGAGTCCACGCCCTGGATGTACATGGCCAGGCGCTCCAGGCCGTAGGTGATCTCGACCGGGACGGGACCGACCTCGATGCCTCCTACCTGCTGGAAATAGGTGAACTGCGTGACCTCC
>CACZRK010000111.1 GCA_902783515.1 uncultured Coriobacteriaceae bacterium
CGGGCAGGCGCGCCCCGGGCGGGCGCGCGGACGACGAAAGGACGCACATGAGCACGAACGACCCCCGGCGCCAGGAGGCGCAGGACGTGGAGCCCGAGCCAATCTCCCCGGAGCTCGAGGGCATGGCCAACGACCTCATTGACATCTGTCTGGACGAGCTGGCGGAGAGGGGCTCGCTGCTCACGACGCTGTGCGTGGTGAACGCGCAGGGCGACCGCGTGACGCTCACCTTTGACGACATCGCCGTGGAGGAGTGCATCGAGAAGGCGCGCGACACGGTGGCGGCGGCGCGTCGCAAGGCGGACGCCATCGACGGGCTGCGCGGCAAGCCGGTCCGCTACGCGATCGCCTACGACGGCGCGATCCGCGAGCGGGAGGGCGGCCCGTATCTGAACGCGCTGATCGTGGAGTACGGCGAGGTGGGCCTGAGCAGCGCGTACTCGGCGTACCTGCTGTACAAAAAGGCAGGTCATCCAAAAGATTTTGTGTGCTCAGATCCCACGGCCGCCGGCGAGATGCCGCTGCTCGTCTAGCGGTCGTATAGTAGGGCGACACGAATCCCTCCGAGAACACAGGATCTGTCCGCGCCACCGCCCGCGCGCCGCGCGCGTGCACCGACGGCAGGGCATCATCGAAAGGTACCGTCTGTATGCGTCAAGACTCGATTCGCAACATCGCCATCATCGCGCACGTCGACCACGGCAAGACCACGCTGTGCGACAAGCTCCTGCGCGCAACCGACGCGTTCCGCGCGAACCAGGAGGTGCAGGACCGCGTTCTTGACTCGAACGACCAGGAGCGCGAGCGCGGCATCACCATCCTCGCCAAGAACATCTCGATCGAGTATCACGGCGTGAAGATCAACGTCATCGACACCCCCGGCCACGCCGACTTCGGCGGCGAGGTCGAGCGCGTCCTGCGCATGGCCGACGGCGCCCTGCTGCTCGTGGACGCCTTTGAGGGCCCGATGCCCCAGACCCGCTTCGTGCTGCAGCACGCCATCGAGACTGGCCTGGCCATCATGCTCGTCGTCAACAAGATCGACCGCCCCGGCGCCCGCCCCGAGGACGTCGTGAACGAGGTCTTTGACCTGATGTGCGACCTGGGCGCCTCCGACGACCAGCTGGAGTTCACGATGGGCCACGTGGTGTACGCGTCGGCCATGAACGGCTACGCGCGCCTTGACCCCAACGACGGCAACATGGACATGTACCCGCTGCTGGACATGATCGTGGACGAGATGCCCGCGCCGGAGGTCGACCTGGACGCCCCGCTCGCGATGCAGGTCGTGAACGTGGACCACTCGCAGTTCGTCGGCCGCATCGGCGTCGGCCGCATCTACTCCGGCGTCATCCACGATGGCGACCGCATCGCCGTCATCAAGAACAACGGCTCGCGCACCGACTGCACGGTCCGTCAGCTCTTCACGTTTGACTACCTGGGCCGCAAGGAGTGCAGTGAGGCCATGGCCGGCGACATCTGCGCCGTCGTGGGCGTGGAGGGCACCGACATCGGCGACGTGTACACCTCGGTGGACGACCCGCAGCACCTGGACCCCATCATGGTGGACCCGCCGACCCTCTCGATCGTCTTCGAGGCCTCGACCTCCCCGCTCGTGGGCCGCGAGTCCCAGAACGACATCGTGGGCGCCCGCCAGCTCAAGGAGCGCTTGATGCAGGAGAAGGAGTCCAACATCACGATGGACATCCACGAGACCGACGACCACACGGGCGTCGTCGTCTCGGGCCGCGGCATCCTGCACCTCTCCGTCCTCATGGAGAGCATGCGCCGCGAGGGCTTTGAGTTCCAGGTGGGCCGCCCGCAGGTCATCTACAAGGAGGGCGACAACGGCGAGCGCCTGGAGCCCTACGAGGAGGCCGTGGTCGAGACCCCGTCCGAGTACGCGGGCAAGGTCATCGAGCTGTTCGGCAACGTGGACGGCCTCATGACGAACATGGAGACCTACGACGACCGCGCCCAGGTCAAGTTCAAGATCCCGACCCGCGGCCTGATGGGCCTGAAGACCCGCGTGCTGAACGTGAGCCACGGCGAGGCCATGATGTTCCACAACTTCATGGAGTACGGCCCGTACGCCGGCGACATCAACGCCCGCAAGAACGGCCTGATGATCTCCATGACCACCGACAAGGCCGTCGCGTACGCCCTGGGCACGCTGCAGGAGCGCGGGACGCTGTTCGTCGGCCCCGGCGACGAGTGCTACGAGGGCATGATCGTCGGCGAGCGCCAGCGCGAGGGCGACATGGTCGTGAACGTGGCCCGCACGAAGAACCTGGGCAACCAGCGCTCCTCGACCGCCGACATCGCCGTGCAGCTGACCCCGCCGCGCGTCTTCACGCTGGAAGAGGCGCTGGAGTACATCGCCGACGACGAGCTCGTGGAGGTCACGCCCCAGCACATCCGCATGCGCAAGCGCCTGCTGACCGAGACCGAGCGTCGCAAGGCCAAGGTTCGCGCGCAGGCGGCCGATCAGTCCGCGGCCGCGAAGGCGCAGGGCTAGGCAGGGTGCTTTTCCCGCCGCGCCGCGAGGCGACGGCGAGTCTCACCGGGTGTGCCCGCGCTGGGCATGCCCGGTGTCGTTTTTTCCGCGGCGTCGTCGCCTGACGCCGAGCCGCCGCGCTCGGCGCCGGATGCGGGCGGCGACGTGCCTCGTCCGAAGTTCGACGCGAAGGAGCCGCACATGATCGAACGCTACACCCGCCCCGAGATGGGCCACATCTTCTCCCTGGAGAACAAGTACGCCACCTGGAAGGAGATCGAGACCCTGGCGTGCGAGGCGCAGGCCGAGCTCGGCAAGATCGGCATCACGCGCGAGGAGGCCGCCTGGATCCGCGACCACGCCGACTTCAAGAAGGAGGAGGTGGACGAGATCGAGGCGACGACGAACCACGACGTCATCGCCTTCTTGACCGACATGGCCCGCTACATTGACGCCGACGTGCCCGAGGGCCAGCCCAAGCCGAGCCGCTGGGTCCACTACGGCATGACGAGCTCGGATTTGGGCGACACGTCGCTGTGCTACATCCTCACGCAGGCGTGCGACATCCTGATCGAGGACGTGCGCCGCTGCGGCGAGATCTGCAAGCGCCGCGCCTTTGAGGAGCGCGCCACCCTGTGCGTCGGCCGCACCCACGGCATCCACGCCGAGCCGATGACGTTTGGCATGAAGTTCGGCAGCTGGGCCTGGGAGCTCAAGCGCGACTACGACCGCCTGGTGGACGCCCGGAAGAACGTCGCGTACGGCGCGATCTCCGGCGCGGTGGGCAGCTACTCCAGCATCGACCCGTTCGTGGAGGAGTACGTCTGCAAGCACCTCGGCCTCGTGCACGACCCGCTGTCCACGCAGGTCATCAGCCGCGACCATCACGCATACCTGGCTGGCGTGCTCGCCACGACCGCCGCGACGTGCGAGCGCATCGCCACGGAGGTCCGCGCCCTGCAGAAGACCGACACGCTGGAGGCCGAGGAGCCGTTCAAGAAGGGCCAGAAGGGCTCCAGCGCCATGCCGCACAAGCGCAACCCGATCACGGCGGAGCGCATCTGCGGCATGAGTCGCATCGTGAAGGCCAACGCGCAGGTCGCCTTTGACGACGTGGCGCTGTGGCACGAGCGCGACATCTCGCACAGCAGCGCCGAGCGCGTCGCTCAGGCGGACAGCTTCATCGCGCTGGACTACATGCTGGACAAGCTCGCGTGGATCCTGGACGGCATGAAGCTCTACCCGAAGAACATGCTGGCCAACCTCAACCGCACCCGCGGCCTGATCTTCTCCAGCAAGGTGCTGCTCGCGCTTGTGGACACCGGCATCACGCGCGAGGACGCCTACAAGATCGTCCAGCGCAACTCCATGGAGGTCTGGGACGACATCCAGCAGGCGCGCCCGGGCAAGGGCCTGCGCGAGCGCCTGGAGGAGGACCCCGCGTGCACCATCTCGGCGGCGAAGCTGGACGAGATCTTTGACCCGTGGGACTTCCTCACGCGCATTGACGTGGTGTTTGACCGGCTGGAGAAGCTGGAGTTCTAGCGCGTGGGGTGACGCGCGGGGATGGCGCACACGCAGCGCGCGCGGTGCGTGACGTGCGCGGCCGCGGCCGCGGCCGCGATCGCGGGGTGCGTGGGGGTTCCGGGGAGCGTCCCTGGGACCCCCGTGTGACGGGCGCGCGCCGCAGGGCGCGCCGCACGTCCGACGAGGTCGACCGTTCGGGGCCGCCCAGGGCGCGACTGTTTGAAATACGTTTGCAATCGGGGCGAACGGTCGTGACCGGCCGGGGCGTCTTCATCTTTCTCGCGTAAGCTAGCGTGACGGTAGACGTACGTGACGGGCACACGGGGACATGGGGGGCATGGTGGGTCAACGCGTCGCACATTGCCAGACGCTGGTCGCCGCGCTCCTCGCGGCCGGCCTCACGTGCGCGCTTGCCGTCGGGTCGCTTGGCTGCGGCGTCTCCCCGAGCGACGGTGGCGGGTCGGACGGCGTGGTCCAGAGTCAGTCGATCGACGTGAGGCAGGCGGCGAACGAGGCTGGCGTCCCCGTGAAGGACGTCGCGGCCGTGGTGAACGGTGAGGTCGTCACCTGGAGTGACGTGAAGGACCGCATCACGCTGCTGCGCAACACGCGGGGTCTCACCGAGGACAGCGCCTACCAGGACTACCTGCGCGGCTCGGGCATGAGCGAGTCGGACCTGGCCATGTCGGTGCTCAAGACGCTCGTCGACGAGACGCTGATCACCGTTGACGCCCGCAACCATGACATCGACGTGGACGAGAGCCAGATAGACGACCGCATCCAGCGCCTTATCGACCGCTTCCCCTCGCACGCCGCCTTCGTGGCCGCCCTCGAGCGCAAGGGCTACACCGAGGAGTCGTATCGCAAGGCGGTGCTCGTGAGCATCCTCTCATCCAAGCTGCGCACCGCGGTCATCCCCGACACGGACCCGACGGAGGAGCAGATCAAGGAGTACGCGTACGTGGTCGCCCCCTCGCTGGCGGGCAGGCGCTCCTCGCAGATCCTCTTCTCGCAGACGCAGTACGCGCAGGCCGTGCAGGTCTACGCGCGGCTGCTGACCGGCGAGGACTTCGCGTCGCTCGCGCGGGAGTACTCCATCGACGGGTCGGGCGAGAACGGCGGCGACATGGGCTGGGACTCCATGAACACGTTCGTGAGCGCCTATCAGGACGCGCTGGACGACCTGGAGCCCGGGGAGATCTCCCCCATCATCCACACCGACTTCGGCTACATGATCATCAAGTGCACGGAGCGCTACGAGCCGACCTATGACGAGGATGGCAGCATCGACCTCACGACCATGCCGAGCGACCTCATCGAGTACATCAAGGAGCAGATGATGTCCTCGCTGACGGACGAGGCCTTCAACGGCTACGTCAAGCACCTGGAGGCGGACGCCGCGCTCGCGGTCTTTGACCAGTCCGGCGCGCAGATAGACCCCGCCTCGATCGGCCTCGCGACGTACGCCACCACGGCGGGCGCCTCGAGCGCGACGCCGTCGGCCAGCGAGATCGCCGAGCGCTCGCTCGCGGCGTCGAGCGTGGACGACGACCTGGCGGTCGTCTCGCCGGCGAACGGCGTCAAGGACGCCACCGAGCAGGACGGCGCGAGCGTGCTCGCGAAGGCCGGCGGCGCCGTCGAGACGAGCGACTGACGAACCGACTGACGGTGACAGGCGGGCTCATCGATCGGGATCGTCGGACGAGCGCGAGGGCGACGGCGGGCACGCTGCCGACGGCGTGCCCGAGCATGCGTCAGCCGGTGCGTCCGTCGGCGCGGCAGCCTCGGCGTCGGCGCCGCGCGCGACGTCCTTGGCGCGCGCCCGATCGTCCGTCTGCGGCCTGAGCGGCAGCCCCGGCTTGCGCATCGGCTCGCCGGCGATCGGCCGGGTGATGCGATGGCGGCGCGAGGCGCTGGCGCGGTGACGTCGCGCGACGAGGATGCTGGACCATGCCTTGCGCAGCGGGCGGATCACCCGCGGGGTGAGGTCGACGGCGGTCGATGACTGCAGGTTGTAGTGCACGGAGACGAACCGCAGCGTCAGCGTCACCACGACGCACGCGAGCAGGCCGACGACCTTGATGACCCCGAGTTCCGCGAGGATCGTGTAGGCGGTCGCGCCGCCCAGGGCCGCGATCGCGTAGTACGTGCCGCGCTTGAAGATGGTCGGGACCTCGTTGAGGCAGATGTCGCGCAGCACGCCGCCGCCGATGGCCGTGATCGTGCCGAGCATGATGCAGGCGATGGCGTTGTAGTCGGCCATGAGCGCCTTGTCGGTGCCCGAGAACGCGAAGAACGCGACCGAGAGGATGTCCGCCAGCATGAGCGGCGGGTCAAGGCGCGTGAAGAGGCTGCTGAAATAGAAGGCGAGCACGCCGATGAAGACGCAGGTCAGGATCGCGACCGGGTGGTCGAGCATGTAGATGCTCGTCGTGGGCAGGATGACGTCGCGCAGCACGCCGCCGCCCAGCCCGGTCACGATGGCCAGGCCGACGGCGCCGACGATGTCCAGGTTGCGCTCGGACGCGAGCAGCGCGCCTGACACGGCGCCGGTGATGAGTGCCGCGTACTCGATGACCGTGGGGATGAAGAGCGTGCTCGTGTCCACGCCGCCGCCGGTGGTGATGGCCGAGACGACCGCATGCACGGTCTCCGCGGCCTGGGAGGGCTCCGCGGCGAGCGCCGTGACGACGAACGGATCCATGGGCACCTCCCCGACCATCTTGAGCAGCCGATCGCGCGTACGGGGCGCGATGACGCTCAGTA
>CACZRK010000112.1 GCA_902783515.1 uncultured Coriobacteriaceae bacterium
ACAACAAGATGCTCACGCGCATCTCCGGCGTCGCCTTCCGCAGCAAGGACGAGATGGACGAGTACTTCAAGATGCTCGAGGAGGCCGAGAAGCGCGACCACCACAAGATCGGCAAGGAGATGGAGCTCTTCATGATGGCCGACGAGGGCCCGGGCTTCCCCTTCTGGCTCCCGAACGGCATGCGCGTGAAGAACGCCCTCATGCAGTACTGGATGGAGATGCAGGACGCGTACGGCTACGAGCAGGTGGACACCCCCGTCATCCTCTCCCGCAAGCTCTGGGAGACCTCGGGCCACTGGGATCACTACAAGGAGAACATGTACACCACGTCCATCGACGACGAGGACTTTGCCATCAAGCCGATGAACTGCCCGGGCGCCTGCCTTATCTACCAGAGCAAGCCCCGCAGCTATCGTGACCTGCCGCTGAAGCTCGCCGAGGCCGGCAAGGACCACCGCCACGAGCTGAAGGGCGCGCTGCACGGCCTGTTCCGCGTGCGCGCGTTCACGCAGGACGACGCCCACCTGTTCATCCGCCCCGACCAGATCACCGAGCAGGTCACCGAGGTCGCGCACCTCATCACCTCGTACTACAAGCAGTTCGGCTTCCCCTACAAGGTGGAGCTCTCCACGCGCCCGGCGGACTCCATGGGCTCCGACGAGGACTGGGAGCGCGCCGAGGCCGGCCTGAAGGCCGCGCTTGAGGCGATGGGCCAGGAGTACACGATCAACGAGGGCGACGGCGCCTTCTACGGTCCGAAGATCGACTTCCACCTGCGCGACTGCCTCGGCCGCACGTGGCAGTGCGGCACGATCCAGCTGGACTTCCAGTTCCCGCACAACTTCCACCTGGAGTACACCGACGCCGACGGCACCAAGAAGCAGCCGATCATGATCCATCGCGCCGGCTTCGGCAGCTTCGAGCGCTTCATCGGCATGCTGACCGAGCAGTACGCGGGCAAGTTCCCGACGTGGCTCGCCCCGATGCAGGTGAAGGTGCTCCCCGTGTCCGAGAAGTACCTCGCCTACGCGACCGAGGTCACCAAGCGGTTCCGCGCCGCCGGCGTCCGCGTGAAGCTGGACGATCGCGACGAGAAGATCGGCTACAAGATCCGCGAGGCCATCGACGTCGATCGCGTCCCCTATATGCTGATCCTGGGCGAGAAGGAGACGGCCGCCAACAACATCTCGGTGCGCGACCGCTCCAACGAGACGAAGCAGTGGGACACCGACGAGTTCATCGCGGCGATCACGCAGGAGATCAAGGAGCGCCGCGGCTAGACGGCCGTGCCGGGCGGCGCAGCCGCCCGGCTTCGCCCGCGCGCCATCATGAGCGTCATGAGAAAGGGCCCGCATCACGCCGTCGCGCGGATGCGGGCCCTTCTGCGTCTCGTACGTTGCGTCACTCGCGCGGACTACGCGAGCGGGAGCTCGTTGGCCAGGAAGCGCTCTGCGTTCTCGTGGCACATGCGCGCCATCTCGGAGGCGCTCAGCCCCTGACGGGCGAAGCGCCGCAGCACCTCGGCGGGGTCGGACATCGGGAAGTCGCTGCCGAACAGGACGCGCCCGCAGCCGAAGAGCCGCGCGAGCTCGGCCGTGCGGCGGTCGCCGAGGATGTCCATGGAGCTTGACATGTCCACGTAGCAGCGCTGGTCGTGCAGGAAGTCATATCCCTGCTCGTAGATGGACCAGCCGCCGAAGTGCGCGGCGTCCACGACGAGGCGCGGGAACGCCGCGAGCACGGCGCGCAGCCGACGCGGGTGCGAGAAGTCATGGCGGTAGTCGCCGCAGTGCACGATGACGGGCAGGCCGCGGTCCTCGGCGATCGCGAAGACGCGCATCATGCGCGGGTCGTCCATGTTCACGCGCTGCATGTCGGGGTGCAGCTTGATGCCGCGCAGGCCGAGCGCACGCGCGCGGTCGATCTCCCCCTCCGGGTCCGGGAAGTCCTGGTGCATCGTCATGAACCCCACGAGACGCCCGGGGTCGGCGGCGACGGTCGCGGCGATGAAGTCGTTGATGTGCTGGACGTTCTTGGCCTTCACGGCCACGGAGTGGATCACGCAGCGTGCGATCGGCGAGCCCGCGATCATGGCGCGCAGGCAGGAGACCGTCCCGTCGCCCGCCATGGGAACGCCGTAGTACGCCCCCACGCTCTGGGCCGCGCGCTCGGCGATCGCGTCGGGATAGACGTGCACGTGCACGTCGGTCACCTCTGCCGGGAGCGGAGACGCGTCACGCCCATGCCAGAGCTCCGCACGCGCGGCATCGGCCGCGTCGGCCTGCTCGATGGATGCATCCGCTTCCGAAGACGCCTCGTTGCCCACCATGTCCTCCGTTGTCCCGTCGTTTCCTGTCGTCTCACGATCGCGGCCGACACCGACGCGCGCCCTAGTCGCTCATGTCCGCGTCCAGGTTGACGTGGATGGCGTAGCCCGGGTACGCCGCGCGCAGCTCGGCGACCACCTGGCCGTAGATGTCCGCCCGGTCCTTCTTGTCATAGCTTATGACGACGTCAAGGTTCATGAACTTCGCGTGTTCGTTCACGTAGAAGCCATGCACCTGGATGACCCCGTCGTGGGCGAGCGCCAGGGAGCACACGTGATCGCGGATCTGCGCCGCGCGCGTGTCACCGACGTTTGACGAGTAGATGCCCACCGTATGCAGGATCACGTTGTACTTCTTGGCGATCATGAGCTGGATCTTTCGCGTGATCGTATCGATTTCGCTGGCAGTCATCGTCTCGGGGACCTCAACGTGCACGCTGCCCCACAGGCGCTCGGGACCGTAGTCGTTCAGCACGAGGTCATACGCGCCGCGCACGCCGGGGACCTCGCAGACGTCATGCTTGATCTGCTGCGAGAGCTCCGCGTCCACGCGCTCGCCGAGGATCTTGCCGATGGCCTCGCGCAGGATGTCAAAGCCCGCCTTCACGATGAACGCCGAGATGATGGCGCCGACCCATGCCTCCAGGCTCACGTGCGCGAACACGGTGACCAGCGCGGCGACGAGCGTCGCGGCGGACAGCACTGCGTCCATCGTCGCGTCGGTGCCCGAGGCGACCAGCGAGTCGCTGGAGAGACGCTCGCCCCGCGCCTTGACGTAGCGCCCGAGCGCGACCTTCACGAGCACGGCGACCGCGACGATCACGAGCGAGACGACCGTGTAGGTGGAGTCCTCGGGATGCACGATGCGCGTCACCGACTCACGCAGCGACGTGATGCCCGCCCACAGCACGATCACGGCGATGATGATCGTCGTGAGGTACTCGACGCGACCGTAGCCGAACGGATGCTTGCGGTCGGGCGCGCGGTCGGCGAGCTTCGTACCGACGATCGTGATGACGGACGAGCCGGCGTCCGACAGGTTGTTGACGGCGTCCAGGACGATGGCGATCGAGTTCGCCGCCAGGCCGACGATCGCCTTGAAGACGGCGAGCAGGACGTTCGCGACGATGCCCACGGCGCTCACGCGCACGATCTGCGACGCGCGCGTCGCGGTGGGCTCGCTCGCCGTCGCGACCGCCGACCGCCCGGCGCCGACCGCCTGCGTCGCCTGCCCCTCTTCCTTCTGCGCGTCCCTCTGCTGCACGCTCTGCGTCATGTCCCGCACGACCCCTCTCCCGACGCCCCGCCGGCTGACGACCACGCCCGTCGGCAGACGCCCCCGAATCCCGCCGCAGACGCCGATCGCCAAGGAGCCCGTCGATACGCCCGCGGCAGCGCGCCCCGTCGCTCCCGCACGAGGCGCCTCCCACGCTTGCACGGCCCATCATACCCATGCGCCCGCGCCCTGCGTCACGAGCCGCGACCGTCAGGCCGCACGCTACCGTACGAACAGATCTGCCCGCCGACCCGGCGCGCCCGGCGCCCGCGCATGCGCGCGTATGGCAGTGCGCCGCCGCCGGGGTTCGTGCGGGGGCCGCGCGAACCGGAGCTGGTATCATGGCACGCGTACGTCGTTCGCGAAGGCACGCGCGCCCGTGCGGCACGCAGGGACTCAGAGGTTTCGTCATGAAGAAGAAGCAGCTCAAGCATTACGCACGCATCGGCAAGATAATCGAGGCCGCCTACGGCCGCCGGATCGGGAAGGACGCGCTGCACGAGCTCCTGCTCCTCGTGGAGGCGTTCGGCGAGGACGCCGCACAGGACGAGGAGTGGGAGGTCGAGGTCGTGCCGTTTGACACGCAGGACGGCAATGCCGTCGAGGAGGCCGGCGACGCGACCGAGGGGCCGGCAGCCGACGAGCCGATCGCCGAGGGGTCCGTCGAGACGACCGACGACGAGCGCGGCGAGCAGACCGCGCACGCGCCCGCGGCCGCCACGCCGCGCTCGTCGATCGGCATCCGCGACGTTGACGGCGACGTGACGTATCCCTCCATCACCGCCGCCGCCCGTGCCATGGTTGAGCTCGGCCGCAAGAACTCGCTGAGCGCGGCGCGCGGCGCCATCACGCACGCGCTCGCGTCCGAGGACGGCGCCGCCTGCGACACGCACTGGGTGCGTCTCTAACGGCGTGATCGCGCGCATCGGCATGCCTGCCTGACAGGAGCCTGACGACACGATGACGGGCGCCCGCCCCCGACGAGAGAGACGGGCGCCCGTCGCGTGCGCTCGTGCGACCATGCGGGCGCGTGGCGGTGACCCGCCGCTGGCTCCCCGGGCGGGCACCCGCGCGCCCGCCCCTCGTCCGGCCCGCGCTACTTCGCCTCTGCCACCGCCTTGTTCACGGCGGCGATGATGCCGTCGCTCGTGCGGGTCGCGCCGGCCACGACGTCGACCTCCGTGGACTGCGCGTCAACGATCGCCTGCGGGATCCGCTCGATCGCGAGCTCGCCGATGCGAGGCGTCTCGCTGCCGCCCAGGACCTCGACGTCCTCGATCCTCTCACCGTCCATCGTCACGCGGACGGTCACGACGCCCATGCCGTCGCCGTCGGCGACGTACTGCCCCTCGCCCGTCTCGTACGTCGGCGCCTCGTAGGGCTCGTCGGCGACCTGCGCGGGCTTCTCGGCGACCGCGAACTGCAGAGGCGCGGCGTCCGCGGGGTTCTTGAGCATCGTCGTCACGGCGTCGATGCCGGTCATGATGCACTCGGCGACGTTGCCGGCGCCCTGATACAGCGAGCTGTAGAAACTCCCGAGCTCACCGGCGCTGTACAGGCCAGGGATGGGCTCACGGTTCGTGTCGAGCACCTGGCAGCTCGTGTTGCGGACGGGGCCGCCCTGCGTGTTGATGAAGCAGGGCACCACGGGGAAGGCGTAGTAGGGGCCCTCGCCGAACGGGAAGAGGTAGTCGGCCTCGCGGCCAAGCGGGTCCTCGCCCGCCTCGCAGTAGCCGTTGTAGTCCTCGATCTGCTTCGCGAGCTTGTCGGCGGGGACGTTGATGGCCTCGGCGAGCTCCTCGATGGTGTCGGCCTTGGTGATCCAGCCCTTCTCGATCTCGTCGACCATACCCTCGCTCCACACGCGGTAGAACGGCTTGGTGAGGCGGGACGCCTCGTCAAACACGACGTAGATCGGGAAGCTGGAGGGAACGCGGATGTACAGGCCGTGGAACATCACGTGGCCGTGCTTGAGCTTGACGGTCTCCGAGACGAAGCGGGTGCCGTCGGCGCCGACCATGATGGCCGCGGAGTCCTTGAGGCTAGCGTAGCTGACGGTGCCGGTCAGCTGCCGGTAGCAGACCTTGGTGTCCGGGTCCTGGAACTCGAAGAAGGGGCCGGACGTCGCGGACATGTGCCACAGGTCGGCGCCGACCGCCTGGGCCATCTTGATGCCGTCGCCGGTGTTGTACTGCGTGCCGAGCGGGACGCACTTCGGCATGTCGACGTAGTTCTGCACCATCTGGTTGTTCGCCTCAAAGCCGCCGCAGGCGAGCAGCACGCCGTTCTTCGCGCGCACGTTCACCTCGGCCTCGCCGTCCTTGGAGACCGTGACGCCGATGACCGTGCGGGAGATCGGGTCCTGAATGAGCTTGGTGGCGGGGCTCGCGTGCCAGACCTCGATCTTGCCCTCCTCGCGCAGCTGCTGGATGTTGCGCAGCATGGTGGGCCAGAAGGCGCCCTGGTAGTCCTTGGCGGTCCAGTTCTTCACGACGATGTCGGAGTTCACGAAGTCGGGGTACTCCGGGTCGACGCGCGGGTCGCCGACGTAGCCGCCCACGCTCTCGTACCAGTCGGCCGTGCGCAGATAGCCGTCAACGAGATAGTCGATGACCTCGTCTGACATGTCCTCGGTGAACAGGCCGCGCACCGCCTTCATGTACTCGACCATCTTGTCGCGGTTCTCGGGGTCGATGCGCAGGAACCGCTGCGAGCAGAACTTGGTGTTGCCGCCGTCGAG
>CACZRK010000113.1 GCA_902783515.1 uncultured Coriobacteriaceae bacterium
ATGCGGGGCAGGACGCTCAACGACGCCTTCGTCATCCTGGACGAGGCGCAGAACACGACGCCGGAGCAGATGAAGATGTTCCTGACGCGCCTGGGGTTCGGGAGCCGCTTCGTCATCACGGGCGACCTCACGCAGACCGACCTACCTGGCGGACGGTCGTCGCTGCGCGCGGTCCGCGACATCCTGCGGGGCATAGACGGCATCGCGTTCTGCGACCTGACGTCCGCGGACGTCGTGCGCCATAGCCTCGTCGCGAAGATCGTGACGGCCTACGACGAGGCGCAGGAGCGTGCGGCGCATGCGCGGGACCTGAGGCAGGGACGCGCGCAGGGCCAATCGTAAGGGGGACGGCGCGTGTCGCCTGACGGGAGCGCCTGGGGGGCACGCGTGAAGACGCACATGAGACGCGAGTGGCTGGAGGAGCCATGCAGGTTGAGATTGACGATCAGGTCGGCCAGAACGTGCTTCCCGCAGAGGAGGTCGAGCGCATCGTCACGCACGTGCTGCGCGGCGAGGGGCTTGCC
This sequence comes from uncultured Coriobacteriaceae bacterium, assembly GCA_902783515.1. Lineage (GTDB taxonomy): Bacteria > Actinomycetota > Coriobacteriia > Coriobacteriales > UMGS124 > CAIFEU01. The sequence goes on from CACZRK010000113.1 coordinate 525, forward strand.
GATGACTACGAGGTCTCGGTCAGCTTCGTGACGCGAGACGAGATCCACGAGCTGAATCGCACGTATCGCGGGATTGACCGCCCGACGGACGTGCTCTCCTTCACCATCGACGATCCCGACGAAGATGACTCTGAGGATGAAGTTGAGGATGACGTCGATGATGAGCTTGAGGAAGAGGGGGCGGAGGGAGAGGCTGACGTCGAGGTTGAGGTTGACGAGGACGGCCCCTGGGACGAGGAGCTGATGCTCGGTGACGTCATCATCTGCCCGGACATCGTCGCGGAGCAGGCGCCGGGCTTCGGCAACACCGTCGCCGACGAGATGCGCCTGCTGCTCGTGCACGGCTGCCTGCACCTCATGGGCTACGACCACGAGGAGGCGCAGGAGGCCGAGGAGATGGAGGCGCTCGAGCGCAAGTACCTCGCGGCCTTCGCCGACGCGCCCGCCGACGAGCTCAACGTCGGCCCGACGGTCGACCATCGGGCAGAGGGGAGTGACGCCCGATGATGCCCTCGGGCGGGCACCCGGGCTTCATCGAGTCGTTCGGGTACGCGCTGCAGGGCATCGCCGCCGCTTGGCGCCGTGAGCGCAACATCAAGGTGATGACCGGCATGGGGGCGCTTGCCGTCGTGCTCGGCGTCGCGCTGCGCGTGGACGCCGTCGGCTGGGCCGTGATCGTCGTGTGCATCGGGATGGTGCTCTGCGCCGAGCTGCTGAACTCCGGCATCGAGGCGGTCGTGGACCTCGCGTCGCCGGACATCCACCCGCTCGCGAAGCTCGCGAAAGATTACGCTTGTGCTGGAGTCTACCTGCTGAGCATCGCCGCCGCGATCGCCGGCTGTATCATCTACGGACGGGCGCTGGTCGCCCTCATTGCTGGCTAGTCGGGCCTGCGCGCGCCCGGCTGCCGATCACCTCACGGGAAGGAACCCCATGACAGAACAACGCCGCACCAACGCCGACGACGCCACGACCGACGCACGCGCGAACGGGGGGCTGGACGTCGAGCACATGAGCGACGAGGAGCTGAGCGAGGCCTATCTCTCGCTGCAGGCCGACGACGAGACCGCCGACGATGACCTTGACGAGGATCTTGACGATGACCTCGCCGACGAGTCTGATGACGACGTCGATGACGACGAAGAGGCGGATGACGAGGACGGCCTTGACGACGAAGACGACGAAGACGACGATGACGAGGACGGCGAGGAGGGCCGCAGGTACCCGGGCGAGCCGTTCCGCAGCGGCTTCGTCGCGCTCGTCGGCCGGCCGAACGCGGGCAAGTCGACCCTGATCAACGCGATCATGGGGCAAAAGGTGGTCATCACCTCCTCGACCGCGCAGACGACGCGCAACCGCATCAGCGCGATCTACAACACGCCTGACATGCAGGCGGTCCTCGTGGACACGCCCGGCCTGCACAAGCCGGTCGACGCGCTCGGTGAGGAGCTGAACGTGTCGGCGCTCAACGCGCTCAAGGACGTGGACATCGTCGCGATGGTCGTCGACGGCTCCGCGGTCGCCGGTCGCGGGGACGAGTGGGTCGCCAAGCACGTGGACGCCGCCGAGGCGTACAAGGTGCTTGTGATCACGAAGGCCGACCTCGTCGACCAGGAGAAGGCCCAGGCGCAGGTGGACCGCGTGACGCGCTTCTGCACCTTTGACGACGTCATCGTGCTGTCCGCCAAGGACGACTTCAACGTGGACGCCTTCGTGAGCCTCGTGTACCACCACCTGCCCGAGGGGCCGCGGTGGTTCCCCGAGGACATGCAGACCGACCAGCCCATCGAGGTCAGCATCGCCGAGATCATCCGGGAGAAGGCGCTGCGCAACACGCGTGACGAGGTGCCGCACGCGGTCGGCGTGGGCATCGACCACACCTTCTACGACGAGAAGAAGGACCTCTCCATCATCTACGCGACGATCTACGTGGAGCGCGCGAGCCAGCAGGGCATCCTCGTGGGCGCGGGCGGCCGCATGATTCGCAAGATCGGGTCTGACGCTCGTCGTGACCTCGAGCGTCTGCTCGGCAACAGGGTCTATCTGAAGCTGAACGTGAAGGTGAAGGACAACTGGCGCTCCGACGCGTCCCAGATCCGTCGCTTCGGGTACGGCGAGGGGGCGTAGGGCGCCTTGGCGGCGGTCTCGTCGTATCGGGCGCGCGGCATCGTGCTGCGGCGCACGAAGCTCGGGGAGACGGACCTGATCGTCACGCTGCTCGCCGACACGCCGACGCAGCTCCGCGCCGTGGCGAAGGGCGCCCGCAAGCCGGGCGCCCGCCTCACGGGGGTCGTCGGGCTCGGCAACGAGGTCGAGCTGCAGCTGCATGTCGGCAGGTCGCTGGATGTCATCACCGAGGGCACGCTGGTCGCCTCGCGTGCCGACTGCGTGCGCGAGTTCGAGCGCGCCTCGCTCATGGAGGTCGTTCTGGACGTGGCGGCCGAGCTCACCGTGGAGGGCGAGCACGACGAGCGCATGCTGCCCATGACGCGGGCGGCCCTCGGGGCCGTGTCGACCGCGCGGACGGGGCTGCTCGCGTACGTGGCAGCCGCCTACGTGTTCAAGGCCGTCTCCATGCAGGGATTTCGACCGGTGTTTGACGCGTGCGTCGCGTGCGGCGCCGCCGTGGACCCGCGCGCCGCCGAGACGGTGCGGCTGTCCTTTGAGGACGGCGGCGTCCTGTGCGACGACTGCGCGGACGGCATGCGCGGCGCGATGCGGAAGGCGTCCACGCTCGCGTGGGCCTCGTCGCTCATCCGCATGACCTTCGCGCAGATAACGGCGCTCCCCGAGGCGCCCGACGAGTCCTCGCAGGGCTACGAGGTGCTGGAGCTCGCCCGCGAGTGGCTGCATCACTACCCGGGCATCCGGCCTCGCGCGCTTGAGTTCGTGTTCTCGGCGGGCGCGCACACGCTCTGACGAGCGCCGGTGACCGCCCGCGCGCAACGACGACGGGGGCGGGCGTTCCGGAAGACGAGGGGAGGGGCCGGCGGCGCGCGTGCGCTCCGTCGGCCCCTCCCGTGCGTTCGCGCCGGTCGGGCGCGCCTATGGGCGCATGGGCGGCTCGTCGCCGCCCACGCCGCGTCGGGCTGTCGGACAGCGGCGCCTGGCGATGCCTACGCCTCGGGCGCCTCCGACGCCTCCCGCTCCTGTTTCTCCGCCTCGGCCTTCTCCTTGGCCTTCGCCTCAGCCTCGGCCTTCTTCTTGGCGAGCGCCTCGGCCTTGAGCTTGGCGGCCTTCTCCGCCTTCGCGCGCTTCTCAGCGTCGCGCTTGACGCGCTCTGCCTTGGAGACCGTGTAGGCGTCCAGGTGCTTCTCGGTCGCGCTCGGCGTGTAGTTCACGTCCATGGACAGGCACTGGACCGGGCACCCGCGCACGCAGCACTTGCACTGCACGCAGGAGTAATGGTTGATCTGCCAGGTGTAGGCGTTCCTGTCCACCGTGATGGAGTCGGAGGGGCAGTTGCGCTG
>CACZRK010000114.1 GCA_902783515.1 uncultured Coriobacteriaceae bacterium
ACGTCGCCCAGGTGATGCCAGGGCTTGACGGCGGCGAGGCCCGCCTGCACCGCCTCATGGCACACCTACACAAGCTACCTGGCCTCCGGCGCGACGTCGCCGATGCAGTACATGCGCGACGAGTCGGAAAAGTAGCCGCCCTTGATCGTGGACATGTCCACGTTGATGATGTCGCCGTCCTTCAGGACATCCTGCTCATTCGGAAAGCCGTGGCAGATGACGTCGTTGATGGACGTGCAGACGCTATAGGGATAGCCCTCGTAGTTGAGGTCGGCGCTCACCGCGTCATGGGCGGCAAGATAGTCATTGACCCACTGGTTGATGTCTGCCGTCGAGACGCCCGCCTTGATGTGCTCGCCCACGTAGTCGAGGATCCCGATGTTCACCTCTGCGGACACCTTGATGCCCGCCACGTCGGCCGGCGTCTTGAGCAGCGAGCGATAGGGCACCTCCTCGCCGGCGTCATAGAGCTGCTCCAGACGGTTGTCCGTCGCATAGTGGCACTTCTTGTACTTCTTCCCGCTGCCGCACCAGCACTCGTCGTTGCGGCCGGGATTCGGCATGCCGTCGTACATGCGCAACCTCGCTTGTCTTCTCTCGAACGTCCTCGCACCATGTCAGATGACGTCACGCGGCGCGCAGCTCGCTGCCCGCGGCGGCGCGCCGGACGAGTCAGTCAGGTCGGTATCATACCGCCGCGCGACCACGGCGCGTGTGCCGGGGGCGTGGGGATTGCGCGCCGCGGACGCGCCCGGACATGGCTAGCGCCGGCGCTCGGGCAGCGAGATGAGCACCGTCATCGCGATCATGAGGACGAGCCCCGCCCAGTCGGCCGTCACGAAGGGCGTGCCCAGCCACAGCGCGGAGAGGACCGAGGCGCTCACGGGCTCCACACAGCCGAGCAGCCCGCCCATCACGCCACCCACGACCGAGACGCCGTGCAGGTACAGGCCGAACGCGGCGAAGGTGCCCACCACCGCGATGGCGCCGAGCATGGCGACGCCGCTCGCCCCGAGTCCGAGCGGGACCAGAGGCGCGCGCGAGACGTCGGCGGCGAGCAGCCCCGGCACGCTCGCGACGACCAGCACGGTCGCGGCGAGCACGCCGCCGGCAAGCATCCCGAGGCCGGTGACGGGCAGGCTCCCCCAGCGCGCGAACAGCCTGCGGGGGTACGTTACGTAGACCGCGACCGTGAGCGCGTTCGCGAGCCCCATCGCCAGGCCGGCGGGAGGGATGGCGAGCGCGCGCGGGTCGCCCCCCGTCGCGACGAGCGCCGTCGCCGCCAGCGCGCAGACAAGCCCCACGCCCTCGCGGGCACGTGGGAGCCGGCGCCCGCGCACGCAAGCGCCCGCGAGGATGAGGGCGGAGCCCAGGCTCTGCAGGACCGTCGCCGTGCCCGCGTTCGTGAGCCCGACGCTCGCCACATAGGTGCCCTGGCAGAGATAGAGCCCGCCGCAGCCGAACGTCACCAGCTGCCTGCGCGTCTCGCGGTCAGCGAGCATGCGACGCACGACCTGCGGCTGGCGCAGCTCGAGCAGCGCGAGGAAGAGCAGGCCGGCGGCGATCATGCGCACGGCAGTCACGAAGAGCGGCGAGACCGACGCGTGCGCGAAGAGCCACTGCGCGCACGCGCCCGACAGGCCCCACAGCGACGCGCCGAGAAGGGTGACGGCGATGCCCGCCACCCGTCCGCCCACGCGCCCCGTGGCGCCGACGTGCCCAGCACCCCGCCTCATGCCAACCCTCGCCTTCCCCTCGCAAGCAGCCCGCGACGCATTATGGCCCCATGACGTCGGTCCACGCCACCCCCGCGCGGCATGGACTGCGCGCGCTCCTTTTGCGTCACCTGCGTTTCGACCAGCGCCAGGCGGCGCGGCGGGCGGCGCGTGCGGGTAGAATGGGACTCCCTGCCACGGACGCCGCCGCGCGCCATCATGGCACGACGACGCGCGGGACGGGCGCACGGGGGCAGGCGAGACGCGAAGACGACGCGAAAGGACTTCGGATGAGCAAGATCGCGATGAGGACGCCGCTGGTCGAGATGGACGGCGACGAGATGACCCGCATCATGTGGCAGATGATCAAGGACGACCTGATCCTGCCGTTCGTCGATCTGAAGACCGAGTACTACGACCTCGGGCTGCGCCATCGCGACGAGACAGACGACCGCGTGACGGTGGAGTCCGCCGAGGCGACCAAGCGGTTGGGCGTCGCCGTGAAGTGCGCAACGATCACGGCGAACGCCGCGCGCCAGGAGGAGTACGGCCTCAAGAAGCTGTGGAAGAGCCCCAACGGCACGATCCGCGCCATGCTCGACGGCACCTGCTTCCGCGCCCCGATCCCCGTGAAGGGCATAGAGCCGGTCGTGCGGACCTGGAAGCGCCCGATCACGATCGCCCGCCACGCATACGGCGACGTCTACCGCAACGCCGAGATCCGCGTACCCGGCGCCGGAAAGGCGGAGCTCGTGTTCACGGCCGCCGACGGCACCGAGACGCGCGAGACCATCCACGAGTTCAGCGGCCCCGGCGTGATCCAGGGCATCCACAACCTGGACGACTCCATCGCGACGTTCGCGCGCAGCTGCTTCGAGTTCGCCCTTGAGAAGCGTCAGGACCTGTGGTTCGCGACGAAGGACACGATCTCCAAGACCTACGACGGGCGCTTCAAGGCGATCTTCCAGCAGATGTACGACGCCGAGTATCGCCCGCGGTTCGAGGCGGCGGGCATCACGTACTTCTACACCCTCATCGACGACGCGGTCGCGCGCGTCATGCGCAGCGAGGGCGGCTTCATCTGGGCGTGCAAGAACTACGACGGCGACGTGATGAGCGACATGCTCTCCTCGGCGTTCGGGTCGCTGGCGATGATGACCTCCGTGCTCGTGTGCCCGAACAACGTCTATGAGTACGAGGCCGCTCACGGCACCGTGCAGCGCCACTACTACAAGCACCTGCGCGGCGAGGAGACCTCCACGAACTCCGTCGCGACGATCTTCGCCTGGTCTGGCGCCCTGCGCAAGCGCGGCGAGCTTGACGGCCTGCCCGAGCTGGTGCGGTTCGCGGACGCCCTGGAGCATGCGACGATCGCGACGATCGAGAGCGGACGCATGACGGGTGACCTCGCGCGCATCACGACGCTGCCCAACCCGGTGAAGCTGAACACCGAGGAGTTCATCCTCGCCATCGCCGACGAGCTGCGCGGCGAGCTCGCGAGCGCGTAGGTCGCGACCGTTGGCCACGCGCGCGCCGCGACTTATGCGTTTCCCGTAGGTCGCGGCGCGCGCGTCGGGAGGCGGGATCGTGCGGACGCCCAAACGGGTACCATAGACGATACCGAGGCTCAGCGGCTGACTGCCGATCATCCCCGCCACGGCCACCGATCTCGCGGCTTCCCCCGCGTGATGCGAGGTCAGGCGAGCTGATGACGCTCCCACGCGCACGTGGCGGCCATCAGCCGGCGTCTCGTCGGACGTCCGCACCGACGCGTGTGCGCCCGACGGCGCGTCTCACCCATCTTCTGGCGCACCCGCGCCAGCGGCGGCCGTACGCCCCCGCCGAACCGCCATCGTGCCGCGACGTATGCCGGCACGGGCATTGCAGGCTTCCCAGTCGACGTCCGCCGCGCGACAGCGCGCGGCTGCATGACGCGACTCGGCGCACGGGAAGCCCGGATAGGATCTCTCGTACATGACGAACACAGCGAATACCGGCACCACCCCCACCTCGTTCGACCAGCTCGGGCTCTCCCCCGTCGCGCTGCAGGCCGTGCGCGCGCTGGGCTATGACGCGCCGACGCCCGTCCAGGCGCAGGCGATCCCCCAGGTCCTGCAGGGCCGTGACGTGATGGCCGCGGCGCAGACCGGCACGGGCAAGACCGCCGCCTTCCTGCTCCCGACGCTCGACCGCCTCGGCCACGTCGGCAAGGGCGACAACCGCGGCCGCGGCCCGCTCATGCTCGTGGTCACGCCCACGCGCGAGCTCGCCCAGCAGATCGAGGAGACGGCGCGCGTCATCTGCGCGCAGACCCGTCACAGCTGCACCGTCGTGGTGGGCGGCGTCGGCTACGAGCCGCAGCGCGAGGCGCTCAGGCGCGGCTGCGACCTGCTCGTCGCAACGCCCGGCCGCCTGATCGATCTCATGAACCAGGGTGACGCGAACCTCTCGCAGGTGGAGGTCCTCGTGCTCGACGAGGCCGACCGCATGCTGGACATGGGCTTCCTGCCCGCGATGCGCAAGATCGTCGCCAAGACGCCCGCGTCCCGCCAGACGCTCCTGTTCTCCGCGACGCTCGACGACAACGTGCTGGACAACACGAAGTCCCTGGTGAAGGACCCGGCGCGCGTGGAGATCGCGCACAAGGGCACGGCCGCCCAGACGATCGACCAGTACGTGCTGGGCGTCTCCGCACAGGCAAAGGTCAGCGTGCTCGCCGAGGTGCTGCGCCGCGAGGGCCCCAGGCGCGTCATCGTGTTCTGCCGCGGCAAGCATCGCTGCGACATGATCTGCCGCAAGCTGCGCAAATATGACATCGAGTGCGCCCCCATCCACGGCAACCGCAGTCAGAACCAGCGCGAGGCGGCGCTGCGTCGCTTCGCGAGCGGCGAGGTCGACGTGCTGGTGGCCACCGACGTGCTCGCCCGCGGCATCGACATCGCCGACGTCGCGTACGTCGTGAACCTGGACGTCCCAAGCGACGCCGAGGACTACATCCACCGCATCGGCCGCACCGGCCGCGCCGGCGAGTATGGCTGGGCGCTCACGTTCGTGACCGACGACGAGTACCTTGACCTGCGCGACATCGAGCAGCTGATGGGCAAGGTCATCCCCGACTACCCGCGTGCCGAGGGCATCGACCTCGGCCCTGACGCCTTCGTCCTGGATCCGACGCGCGACCCCAAGGAGAAGCTGCCCGGCAAGCGCATGCGCAAGAAGCTGCAGCAGGACCGCGAGCGCGCCCGCGAGAAGGCAGCCGCCGCGGCAGGCAGGACGGTCGATCGCGACGAGCGTGACGACGAAGAGCCCCGCGGGCGTCG
>CACZRK010000115.1 GCA_902783515.1 uncultured Coriobacteriaceae bacterium
AGGGCGTGGCGGCGCCGATCGCCCTCGCGAGCGCCCGCCCGAGCGACGTGGAGGTCTACGAGGGCAGGATCCTCGTGCCCTTCTCGCCCGAGGCGGCGCTGTCGGGCGTCTCGCGTCAGCTGCGTCCCGACGAGCTGCTGTGGTACCACCGCACGGTCACCGTGCCGCGCCTGCCCTCCGGCGCGCGCGTGCTGCTGCACTTTGAGGCGGTGGACTTCGCGTGCGCGTGCTTCTGCAACGGCGCGAAGGTCGGGTCGCACGAGGGTGGCTACGAGCCCTTCGCCTTTGACGTCACCGACGCGCTCGGCGCCTCGCAGACGGCCGAGGTCGTGCTGTGCGTGCGCGACCCCAGCGAGACGGAGCCGCACCTGCGCGGCAAGCAGCGCCTGGCCGCGGGCGGCATCTGGTACACGGCGCAGTCCGGCATCTGGCAGACCGTGTGGCTGGAGGTCGTCCCCGCCCGCCACATCGACGAGCTGTCGGTGGAGCCCGACGCCGACGCGAGCGCCCTGCGCCTCTCGCTGCGTCTGAGCGGCCTGGGCAGCCCCCTGAGCGCGCGCGTCCTGGACGCGTCGGGCGCCGTCGTGTGCACCGGCACCTTCCCCATGGTCGGAACGTCCGCGGACGTGCGCGACCACTGGGCGACCGTCACGCTGCGGGTGCCCGCGCCGCACCTCTGGTCGCCCGCGGACCCGTACCTCTACCGCATCGAGCTGCGCTACGGCGACGACGAGGTCTCCAGCTACTGCGGCTTCCGCACGATCGCCGTCGAGCGCGGCGCCGACGGGGTCGCACGGCTGTGCCTGAACCACGAGCCGGTCTTCCTGCGCGGCCTGCTCGACCAGGGCTACTGGCCCGACGGCCTCATGACCGCGCCGAGCGAGCAGGCGATGGCGAGCGACATCACGCGCGCCCGCGCGCTCGGCTTCACGATGCTGCGCAAGCACGTCAAGGTGGAGCCGGACCGCTGGTACTACCTGTGCGACCGGCTCGGCATGCTCGTCATGCAGGACATGGTGAGCGGCGGCGGCATGCCCGACCCCTGGGTGACTGCGCGTCGTCCCACGCTCTCGCGCGCGTCGCAGCGGCGCGTCCGCGATGACGTGGAGGGCCACCGCGCGCAGCTGGGCGCCGAGGACGGCGGATACCGCCGGGAGTGGCTGGACGCCTGCGGCCGGCAGGTGCGCCGGCTCGCGTCGCACCCGTGCGTCATCGCGTGGACGCTCTTCAACGAGGGCTGGGGGCAGTTCGACGCCGCCAAGGCGACCGAGCTCGTGCGCGGCCTTGACCACACGCGCCCGATCGACGCGACGAGCGGCTGGTACGACCAGGGCTGCGGCGACTTCCAGAGCGTCCACAACTACTTCCGCACGCTCGCCGTCTATCGCGACCGCGCCGCGGCGAGGGCGGGCGGCGGCCCGCGGGCGTTCCTGCTCTCGGAGTTCGGCGGGCTCACGTGGCGCGTCCCGTCGCACAGCATGCTGCGGAGCAGCTACGGCTATGCGGACTTCCGCGACCTGGCGTCGTGGCGCCAGGGCGTCCGCGACGCGCTGGCCGAGGCGGACGCCCTGGCGGCAAGGGGCGCGAGCGGCTTCGTCTACACGCAGCTCACGGACGTGGAGGGCGAGACGAACGGCCTGCTCACCTACGACCGCCGCGTCTGCAAGCTGGACGATGACGCCGAGTAGGTCGCGCCTCGGCGGGGAGGCGCCTCAGCGCACCTCCAGCACCGCGCCCGACGCGATCCGCTCGTCCATCCACGCGCGCAGGTGCGCCGCGAGCCGCGCCATCTCCGCGCGCGTGTCGGCGCGGTCGTACGGCCTGCCCAGGACCTCCAGCGCGTGCCCCTGCTCGCGCGCGACCCTGACGCTCTCGGGATACACGAGCTCAAACACGAAGCACGCGTAGCTCACGAGGCAGTCCGCGGGCGTCGACCGCTCCTCGCGCCGCATCGTGCGGTGCGCGAGGAACGCGTCGCGCGCGGCGGGGGAGAGCGTCGAGGCGCGGATCTGCGCCTCCGGCACGTCCAGGATGTCCTGCGTCGGCGTCAGCGTGTTCGCCTTCAGGATGTCCACCTTGTCCGCGTCCCGCAGCACGTCGCACAGCGCCCGCGTGCGCGCGTCCAGCCCCGTCGGCAGGCGCCACGCGCTGTGGGTCGCGACCGCCGTCCTGACGAGCGCGCGCTCCTCGTCCGTCGCGTCGGGGACGAAGGCGTCGAGACGCCCGTGCGCCGCGTGCGCGTCGGCCGCGGCC
>CACZRK010000116.1 GCA_902783515.1 uncultured Coriobacteriaceae bacterium
CGACGAGGGCGCCCGCGCCGCCCGCGAGCGCGGCCACGCCGGCGGCCAGCGTCATGCCCGCCGAGGCGGCGACGAACCCGCGACGCGTGAGACCACGGCCACCAGCCTGCGGGACGTCGTCCATCGCACCGCCCATCCCCGCGCCCTCCATCATCCGATCCGTCATGCACCGCACTTCCCTTCTTTTGTCACATGCCACCCGTCCCGCGCCGCGGCAGCCGTCCACGAAACTCGCGCGGTTCGCGCCGCTCACGCGGCCGCCCGTCGCTGCGTCGCCGGGTCCATCCGGTCGCGCAGCGCGTCACCGAAGAGGTTGAAGATCGCCACCGTCACGAATATCCCGGCGCCCGGCCCCACGACAACCCACGGCGCGAGCTGCAGCATGCTGCGCCCGTCGCTCATCATGGAGCCCCACTCCGCCATCGGCGGCTGCGCGCCCAGACCCAGGTAGGACAGGCCGGCGAGCTCCATCATCATCGTGCCGACGTCGAGCGCCGCGGTCACGACGATCGGCCCCGCGATGTTCGGCAGAACGTGGCGCACGAGCAGCGCGGCCGTGCCACACCCCGCCATCCGCTCGGCCTGCAGGTAGGGCGCCGCGCGCTGCGCGAGGGTCTGGCTCCGGGCGATGCGCGCGTACTTGGGCCAGCTGATCGCGACGAGCGCGATGACGGCGTTCTGGATGCCGCCGCCGAGCACGCCCGCGACCGCGAGCGCGAAGACGAGACCCGGGAAGGCGAGGAAGACGTCGGAGACGCGCATGAGCAGGGCATCCAGCCAACCGCCCCGCCACCCGGCGACGACGCCGACCGCCGTGCCGATCGCCATGACGAGCGCGACGAGCGCGAGCGTCGAGAAGATCGAGGACTGGGCGCCCAGAATGACGCGCGACAGCAGGTCGCGGCCGTAGCGGTCGGTGCCCAGCGGATGCGCGGCGCTCGGGGCGAGCAGCGAGGCCCGCAGGTCCTGCGCGTACGGGTCGTACGGGCACAGCTGCCGCGCGAAGGCAGCCACGGCCAGCAGCGCCACGACGAGGCCGAGCAGCACCCAGAACGCTACGCGCGCCCGGGCACGTGCGGCCCCCTTGACGTGACCCCTCGTTGTCCGACTCATGGCTCGACCCTCTCCGACGCCATGCCCTCCGACGCCACGCGCGAGTCAAGGCGGTGATACAGCAGGTCGGCGATCAGGTTCACGCCCACGTAGATGATCGCCATCCACACGACGTACGCCTGGATCATGGGGTAGTCGCGCATCGTGATGGCGTCAACCGCGAGCTTGCCGACGCCGTTCCACATGAAGATCGTCTCGACGATGGCGGTGCCGCCCAGAAGGTCGCCGACCGAGAGCGCGACGATCGTGACGATCATCGGCAGGCCGCAGCGCAGCACGCTGCGCACGAGGATCGTGCGCTCGCGCACGCCGCGCGCCCGGGCCCCCTGCACGTACGGCCTGCGCAGCTCGTCCAGCACGACGGCACGCACCTGTCGCGTGTATTTGGACGCCATCGCGATCGCGAGCGTCGCCGTGGGCAGCACGATGCCCGCGGCCCCCGTCCGCGCGCCGGACATGACGGGCAGCCACCCCAGCTGGATCGCAAAGACCAGGATGAGCAGCAGCGCGACGAAGAAGTTCGGCAGGGCGTTCCCGACGAAGCTCGTGATGCGGATGACGTAGTCGGCGACGCGTCCGCGCGTGACCGCCGCGCAGATCCCCAGCGGGATCGCGAGCGCCAGCGTCGCGACCATGGAGGTCACGGTCAGCAGGATCGTGGCGGGCAGGCGCGAGGCGAACTCGGAGGCGACGTCCTTGCCCGACACGTAGCTGGTGCCGAGGTCGCCGGTGAGCAGGCCGGCGAGCCACGTGCCGTATTGAACGAGAAGCGGCCGGTCAAGGCCGAGCTCGTGGCGGCGCGCGTCGATGACGTCCTGGGTCACGGCGACGCCCTGGCTCTCGATCATCGTCGTGACGTAGTCGCTGCCGGCCACCTGCATCATCGCGAACGAAAGCAGCGTGACGCACAGGATGATCGGCACGAGCTGCAGCAGGCGTCGGATCACGTATCGCCTCATCATCCCTCCTCCTATCTTCTAGTTGTTGCATCTGAGAGCCGGATATCGAATGCTTCTTGGGTGCAATGCAGACTCTGGCGGGCAGGGATGCCGA
>CACZRK010000117.1 GCA_902783515.1 uncultured Coriobacteriaceae bacterium
GAGAACGTCACGAGGTCGTCCAGGCACGCGCGGACCCTCGCGGGTTGCGGGGGCACGAACAGCGCCCCGTGCGGGCTCACGCCTGTCCCGCCGACCCACACCTGCTCGTCGCGCAGGTTGCCGCCGAACAGCTCGCCCGTCGGCGCCATGAGAGAGCGATGGATATCCTGGATCCCCTCGATGGTCAGCTCGTCGGGAAGCGCGAGCGCCGTCCGCATGGCCGCGACGTTGCCGGCGATGAGGCGCGCGTTGTGCGGCGCCCTGTCGCTGAGCTCGGCCCAGGCGACGTTGCGTACGCTGGAGGTGAGGCTCTCGATCTGAGAGCTCGCCGCGGACTCGCTGCGCAGCAGAAGCGCCGGCAGGTCGTAGCCGCGCGCCTCCTGGCGCGTGTCAAACCGCGCGAGGTCGCTCTCGAGCGCGGAGATGCGCTCGGCGAGCTCCGGGGGCAGCGCCAGCGACGCGTCTGCGATCTGCGCGGGCACGGCCGCCCGGAACGTCGAGGCGACCCGGCGCCGGGCTCGCTTGGAGACGAGGGCGAGCTCCTCATGGCTGCTGCGCCAGGGGAGGGACTCGTACGTCACCGCGGGCCACGTGGGGCGCGTGGCCACATCCTCGCCCATGGCCCCCTCGTCATGCGTGCGCGTCCCGACCATGTCAGACCTCCCACCGCCGACGTCGCGATGACGCCTCGCCCTGCGTGCGACTCGCTTCCCTGAGCATGGCATGAGAGGAAGCGAAATGCAATTCACTTCCTCTATTGCACACGGAGCGGAAGCGTGGGCGCGTGCCGTCGCGGGCCGGCCGCGCCCGCCCTCACGACCCGCTCGACGTCATCCCGATCGCCCCCCGAGGTGCCCGGGACGGCGTCCGGGACGACGCCCGGAAAAATGTCGATCTGCCCGCCGATTCATAGCTTCTTCGCAACACATTTCACGGTATGCTGCGCGTGTTTCCTATTCACCCGTCAGCCGAGCGTCATGAGCGCCGCGGGCGCCCGCGAGCGCCGCGTGCATGCGCGTGACGCGCGCTGACCGACACGGGGAGAGCGGTAGCGTTGGACAAGTTCTTCAAGATCACCGAACGGGGGAGTACCGTCGGCAACGAGGTCATCGGCGGCCTCACGACGTTCCTCGCGATGGCGTACATCATCGCGGTGAACCCCAGCATGATGGTCGTCGCGGGCATGCCGTTCGAGGCGGCGCTCACCGCCACGTGCGTCGGCGCCGCGATCATGACCATCCTGATGGGCGTCATCGCCAACCGCCCGATCGCCCTGGCCTCCGGCATGGGCATCAACGCCATCGTCGCCTATACCCTGTGCGCGGCCGGCAACGGCGTTGACTGGCGCGTGGCCATGGCGGTCGTGTTCTGCGAGGGCATCGTCATCCTCATCCTCGTGCTCTGCGGCCTGCGCAAGGCCGTCATGGACGCGATACCGGTGAGCCTGCGCCGCGCGATCGGCATCGGCATCGGCCTGTTCATCGCGTTCATCGGCCTGAAGGGCGGCGGCATCGTCGCCTCCGACGCCTCCACGTACCTCGCGCTGGGCGACCTGACGTCGGGCACCTGCATCGTCGCCATCATCTCCATCCTGCTCGCCGTGATCCTGCAGGCCATGAACGTGCGCGGCGCGCTGCTCATCTCCATCATCCTCGCCACCATCGTGGGGATCCCGCTGGGCGTCACGCAGATGCCGAGCTCGTGGAACTTCGGCCTGGACTTCTCCGCGTTCGCGGCGCCGTTCCAGACCGACCCCGCCACCGGCACGATCGCCATCGCGCAGGTCGTGCTGCAGCCCGCGCTGCTGCTCATGGTGTTCTCGCTGCTCATGAGCGACTTCTTTGACACGATGGGCACCGTCGTCGCCGTCGGCCAGCAGGCGGACTTCACCGACAAGGACGGCAACGTGGAGGACATCCAGGCCATCCTGACCGTGGACTCCGCCGCCGCCGCGGTGGGCGGCCTCGTGGGCGCCAGCTCCATCACGAGCTTCGTCGAGTCCACCTCCGGCGCCGCGGCCGGCGCGCGCACGGGCCTCTCGAACATCGTGATCGGCATCCTCTTCTTCCTGTGCGCCTTCATCGCCCCGATCGTCGGCATGGTCTCCAGCGCCGCCACCTGCGGCGCCCTGGTCGTCGTCGGCTACCTGATGATGACCGACGTGGGCGAGATCGACTGGAGCCACATCGAGAACGCCTTCCCGGCCTTCATCACGATCGTCGGCATCCCGATGACCTACTCGATCACGAACGGCATCGGCTTCGGCTTCATCAGCTACATCCTGATCATGCTGTTCATGGGCCGCGTCAAGGAGATCAAGCCGCTCATGTGGGTCGCGGCGCTCGCGTTCCTGATCATGTTCATCTTCGTGTAAGGTGCGTGAGGCACGCCGAGCGCACGGCGCGTCGGACGTGAGGCGCGCCGGGCGTAAGGCGCGCCAGGCGCGTGACACGAGGGGGCGAGCCGCCGATGCGGGCGACCCGCCCCCTCGTCGTGTGACGCCGGGCCCGCGACCGCTCTTGGCGAGCCGCGCGCGCCTCGGCAAGGGCGAGGGCGACGTCGTTCACGTGGTGATCCGCCCGCGATGACGCGAGCCCGACGCGCCCGCATGTGCGAGAATGAGCACCGCGTCGACCATATCCGTCCGCACGTGTCTGGAGCAAACCCCATGGATCAGCAAGCCTTTGACTTCGAGAGCCTCATCGTTGACATTCCCGACTACCCGCAGCCCGGCGTCGTCTTCAAGGACATCACCCCGCTCATGGCCGACCCGAAGGGGTTTGCGGCCGTCGTCGACGCCATCGCCGACCACTTCAAGGACGCGGGCGTGACCAAGGTCGTGGGCGCGGAGGCGCGCGGCTTCATGGTGGGTGCTCCCGTCGCGTACCGCCTGGGCGCCGGCTTCGTCCCCGCCCGCAAGCCGGGCAAGCTGCCGCGCAAGGTGATCAGCGAGTCGTACACGCTCGAGTACGGCACCAACGAGCTGCAGATCCACGTGGACGCGATCGGCCCCGACGACGTCGTGCTGCTCGTGGACGACCTCGTGGCCACCGGTGGCACCGCGGCGGCGCAGGTCCGCCTCATCGAGAAGACCGGCGCCAGGCTCGCCGGCCTCGGCTTCCTCATGGAGCTGGACTTCCTCAACCCGCGCGAGACGATCGCCAAGGCGACCGACGCCGACGTGTTCGCGCTTGTGCACGTGCGCTAGCGCGCCCGGGCGGCGACGACGCGACGCGCCATCCGCTTGTCGGCAAAATGCCGAACGGAAATCCGGCAAAATACCGAACGAAAAGTCGGGGAAATACCGAACGGAAAGTCGGCAAAATACCGAACGGAAATCCGGCAAAATACCGATTGAATAATTGGTAAAATACCGAACGAAAAGTCGGCAGAATACCGATTGGCAGCGCGTCACGCGAGAGGGTGGAGCTTCGTATGGGCAAGCTCACGCCGAGCGGCTACAAGCGAAGGACGATAGAGCCGAGGCTCGACGCGCTCATGTCGGCGTTCGGATGCGTCGAGATCGTCGGGCCAAAGTGGTGCGGGAAGACATGGACCGCGATGACGCGCTGCGCGAGCATGACTCGCCTCGACGACCCCGCGGAGCGCGAGGCCGCGGAGATGGACCCGTCACTCGCTCTCGTCGGAGAAGCGCCGCACCTGGTTGACGAATGGCAGGAGGTCCCGGAGGTCTGGGACGCCGCCAGGGGGTTTGTCGACGCATCCGGCAACACGCGGGGACTGCTGCTCCTCACCGGCTCGACCTCGCTCAGCGAGAAAGAGCGCGTCAAGGTGCGCCATTCCGGGGCGGGGAGGATCGCTCGGCTCGCCATGAGGCCGATGTCGTTGAGCGAGTCCGAGGGCGCGACCGCTCGTGTGTCGCTCGGCGCCCTGCTCGACGGGAATCCGCTTTCCCCGGTGCGGTGCGAGACGGGCCTCACCGACGTGGCGCGATGGTGCTGCAGGGGCGGCTGGCCGGCGAACCTCGGCGTCTCTGACGACGTGGCACAGGAGACGGCAAGCCAGTACATCCAGGCGGTGCTGGACGTCAACGTCATCGACGAGAGACGCTCGCCTGAGATCGCCGCGGGGCTCCTCCGCGCCATCGCCCTCAACCTGGGGCAGGCGGTGACGTACAAGGTGCTCGCGCGTGACTCGGGGCGCGGCGAGGCGGCGCCCGACGTGGACACGGTCGCCGCCTACCTTGACCTCTTCTCGCGTCTGATGCTCACCGAGGACCTGGGAGGGTGGGAGCCCCCGATACGCTCGAAGGCGCGCGCACGGGTCAAGCCGAAGCGCTACTTCTGCGACCCATCCCTCGCGGCGGCACTGCTGGGTGCGACGCCGACCAGGCTCCTGCGAGACACGCAGACCCTGGGGATGCTCTTTGAGACCCTCGTCATTCGCGACCTGCGCGTGTATCTTTCCACCTACCCGGGGCTGGGCAACCGCGTATCCTACTATCGCGACGACCGCGGCCTGGAGGTTGACGCGATCGTGGAGCGTGGCGACCGGTGGGCGGGCATCGAGGTGAAGCTCAGCGACACGAAGGCGGACGACGGTGCCGCGAGCCTGCTGGCGCTGCGCGACCAGGTGCTCCGCAACCCCGCCGCCCGCAACGCCGAGCCCGTGTTCCTCGCCGTCGTGGTGGGGCGCGGAAGCCTCGCCTACACTCGCGACGACGGCGTGATGGTCATCCCTGCGGCGCTGCTGGGGGCGTGACGGAATCCGTCGGGACATGGGTGTCAAGAGGGCCTGCGTCGGGCATGCCGCGCGCGTCGTCGTTCACGCGCTGCGGGGCGTGCGCTGCGGGGCGTGCGCGCCGCGCCGCTCGAGAACCCGTCCGACTGCGAGGAGTCACACGCATGAAGAGCGCCATCTGCATCGTCGCCGCCGGCGTCCTGTGGGGCGTCATCCCCCTGTTCGTCTCGGCGCTTGAGGGCGCGGGTTTCACCTCCCTGCAGGTAGTCGCCATACGCGTGCTCCTCGCGGCGGCGATCCTGGTCGCGGCGCTGCTCGTCCGCGACCGGTCCCAGCTCAGGATTCGCCTGCGCGATCTGCCCCTGTTCGTGGGGACGGGGCTGCTGAGCATCGTGTTCTTCAACTATTGCTACTTTGAGGCGATCAAGGTCGTCGGCGGCGCCGCGATCCCCGCGCTGCTGCTGTACACGGCGCCCGTCTTCGTGATGCTCCTCTCGCTGCCGCTGTTCGGCGAGCCGCTCACCGCGCGCAAGGTGGCGGCGCTCGCGATGACGCTCGTGGGGCTCGCGCTCGTCACGGGCGCCTTCACCGGCGGTGGGGTCGTCTCGCCGCGCGCGGTGCTGCTGGGGCTAGGGTCAGGGCTCGGCTACGCGCTGTACAGCGTCTTCGGCAAGTTCCTCGTGGGCAGATACGGCGCCGCGACGATCACGACGTACACCTTTGTCGTGGCGGCGCTGTTCGCGGTCCCCCTCTCGGGACTGGCGGGCAGCCTCGGGCAGCTTCTCGCCTGGCGCGCGCTGCTGCCGGCCATCGGCATCGCGCTCGTCTGCACCGTGCTGCCATTTCTGCTGTACACGAGGGGGCTGCGGGGGATCGAGGCCGGCAGGGCGGCGGTCCTCGCCACCGTCGAGCCCATCGTCGCGGCCGTGGTGGGGGCGCTCTGCTTTCACGAGGCGTTCACCATCGAGAAGGTCGCCGGCATGGCGCTCGTCCTGCTCGCGGTGGTCGTGCTCAGCCTGCCCGCGCGTCGGCGCGACCGACTGGAGAAGACGGCGGGGTGAGGCGGCGGGCGGCAGGGATGAGCGCGCGGTGGCGTGCCCGCCCGGCAGTGCCCAGGAGTGTCCTGCGAGCACACCTTCCGGAGCTCGGGAGCAACTGGACGTATGCGGGGGAACAGTCGGGGATGCGGAGTCTCCGATTCATGCGTACTTCCGTACCGAATGGAGCTTCCCCAGGGGCTCATCGACGCAGTGGAGCGAGGATGGGAAGACGCCCTCGGCGCAACCCAACGTTTTCTGAGGTTCCGACAGCGACGTGGTGACTGATTGCTCGAAAACCAAAGTTATCGTATAACCTTGGTTTTCGAGCGACACAAACCAAGGTTATCGCCATGCGCGCGGCAGGATCGTCATCGTGTACGAGGGGGGGACTGGATGGGGACGTACCAATCGGACTATTGGCAGTCTGACGGTTGGGGAATGAGTCGTCGTGAAACCCAGGGCGGAACCTACCATCCGTATCTGCCTGACCTTCTGGCGATTTGCGACATAGGTCTCTCCGCCCAAGCGGCGAACGTGGTCTCGCTGGCGGAGAGGGCCATTGTAGACCTTGGTACCACGCAGCGGCATCTGACGAACACCGAGCCCCTCGCTCGGCTTATCCTGAGGTCCGAGGCGCTTTCGTCATCAAGGATCGAGGGCTTGGAGCTCGGGGCGGGTAAGCTTCTGGAGTTCGAGGCGCTCGAGGAGCTGGGAGTGTCTCACAGGCTTGACGGCACCGAGGCTGCGGTGCTGGCAAACATCAAGGCCATGCAGCACGTCGTCGAGGCGCTTGCGCGGGTCGACAGCATTACGCTCGCAGATATATGCGAGATCAACGCCATGCTCCTCAAGAACACTCACATGGCAGGGCGCGGGGGCGTCCTGAGGACCGAGCAGAACTGGATCGGCGGCAACAACGTCAATCCGATTGGCGCCGCTTACGTTCCGCCCAGGCCTGCAGACGTTCCTCGCCTGATGGAGGACCTCGTCGCGTTCTGCACCACCTCGCCGCTCCCCCCTCTTGCGGTCGCGGCGATTGCGCATGCCCAGCTGGAGACCATCCACCCCTTTGTCGACGGAAACGGCAGGACCGGCCGTGCCCTGGTGCACATCTTGTTGGGACAGGCGGGAATCGCGACCAAGGTGGTGCCGCCGGTCTCGCTTGTTCTCGCCACGGATAAGGCACGCTATATCAATCATCTTGCCGCCTATCGGACCGATGATGCCGACCCGGCATCGCCTAGCAGGCAGGTTGCCCTGAGTGATTGGGTCGAGTATTTTGCCAACGCGTGCCTGATCGCATGTGAGCGCGCCGAAGACTTTGAGCGGCGGATGGAGGGGATACGAATCGGCTGGCATGACAGCTGCCCTGCGCGCCGTGGGTCAGCCGCTTTCCTGCTTATTGACGCGCTTGTGGACAACCCGGTCGTCAGCGTGGCGTCAGCTGCAAGGCTTGTCGGCAGAAGCCAGGAGGCGGCGCGTCTTGCGGTGAACTCACTGGTGGAAAAAGGCGTTCTTGTCCAGAATGCCCGAAGCAGAAAGAGCGGCATATACGCGGCTCCAAAGGTCATCGACGCATTCGCCGAGTATGAGCGTTCCCTGGCGACCCCTGGAGGGGACGCGTCCGCTGAGAAGCCGGCGCGCAAGGCCCCGCAACGGGTTCC
>CACZRK010000118.1 GCA_902783515.1 uncultured Coriobacteriaceae bacterium
AACGCGCGCGCCTCGGGCGCCAGCCGCGAGACGCTGAGCGTCGCGCTCGTGGTCGGCGGAAACCAGGGCGAGCTCGCCGAGCTCATCAACCAGTTCTCGCGCCTGAACCCCCGCACGATGCTCGAGGTGGAGGAGATGAGCACCGATGCGGTGCTTTCGGCCGTCACCGGCGGCAACGCGGACGTCGGCGTCGTCGGCTCGCACCCCGACCTGCTCGACGACGTGGAGGCATGCTGCGTCGCCCGAGTCGGCGCATGGCTGTACGTGCCCGCAGGCTCGCCGCTCGCCCGTCGCGACGTCGTCGGGCCCCTCGATCTGGACGGCCTGCCGATGGTCACGATGGGGCGGCACAACCACCTGCACCGGTTCGTCATGGCCAGGTGCGCGCTCGCGGGGTGCCTGCCCGACGTCCGCGCGACGACCACGGACGTGGGCATGATCGCGCGACTGTGCCATGACGACGGCCTCGCGACGTTCGGCTTCCCGCCCGCGCTCGTGCCGGCGCCCGACGGCATCGCCGCCGTGCGCATCGACCTCCCGGGCGCCGACGACTTCGGGACCTACGTCATCCGCCGGCGAGGCGCGGGCGACGCCGACGGCACGCCGGCGGTCCGCAGCGCGCAGCGCTTCTGGAACCTCGCGCGCCGGCTGTCCAGCCAGGTCGTCGCCTGATCGCGCGCCGCCAGACTACGTCCGCGTGATCCACGCGGCATCCGGCCGCGCGGTGCCGTACCATGGACGCCGTTGTTCCGCGCATGCTCGAACGGGGGAATTCCGCATGTCCACCACACAGGGTCGTCTCAGGGAACGCCGTGCGCCACTCAGCCGGCGCCAGCTCGTGCGGTCGGTCGCCATGGCGGCCGTCGCGGCCGGCATAGGCGGCGTCACGCTCACGCCCGAGCCGGCGCGCGCCGAGGGGTGCAGCCTGGGCGCGACCACCACCTGCTCGGTCCTCGTCGTCGGCGCCGGCGCGGCGGGCATGGCCGCGGCCTGGCGCGCGGCGGGGACGGGCGTCGTGATGGCACTGGAGGCGGGCGACGACCAGTCGCGCTCCTCCTCGCACGCGATGGGCTCGGCGACGATGTACGGCGCGGGCACGTCCGTGCAGGCCGACGCGGGCGTCGTCGACAGCGCCGACGACCTGCTCGCCGACCTGACCAACCGACTGGGCGCCGACGCCGACCCCGACCTGCTCGCGGCGTGCGCGGAGAAGTTCGGCACCACGATCGATCGCCTCAGACGCCTGGCGGGCGTCCCGTTCAAGGTCGAGCTCGCGACCGACCCCGCCGACCACGTGGCGCGCGTCCACGCCATCGACGCCTCGCAGGGCGACGCGCTGACGACGCTGACGGGCAAGGCCGTCGAGAAGGGCGTCGCCGTGCAGTACGGCGTCACGGCGACCAGGCTCACGAGGGACGGTGACGGCAAGGTCACGGGCGTGGTCGCGCGCGACGCGAGCGGCGTGGAGCACATGGTGACCGCCTACGCGACCGTCATCGCCACCGGCGGCTTTGCGCGCGACGCGGACATGATGGCCGCGCGGTGCCCCGACGTGGCCGACAACGACGTCGAGGCGGGCGTGGGCATGGGCGCGGACGGCAGCGGGATCCGGCTCGCGCTGGACGCGGGCGCCGCCTGGCGCGACGGTGGCGCGTGGCTGTCCCCGGCTGACGGCAAGGCGGTGCGTGCCACGCTCGGCGGCCTGCGCGTGAATGCCGACATGCAGGTGCTTGACGAGGCGGGCGAGCCGATCCCGGGGCTGTACGCCGCCGGCGAGGACTGCGTCGGCTCCCTCGCGCCGACGAGGCTCCCCGCCGAGGGGTCCTGCCTGAGCTGGGCGCTCGCCTCGGGCACGATCGCCGGTGCCGCGGCGTCGCTCTTCGCCGCCAACGAGCTGGTCGCCTCCGGCAACGCCTCCTGAACGGGCGTCTGATCCGTCGGTCGACGGAACGCGCCGCGGGGACAAGCGCACCCCCGCGGAGGAACCATGAACGAACCCTACCTTGAGGAGTGACGCCGTGCAGCCTGACCCCGAACGACCCGACCACCGCAAGGACCCGCCGCCGTTTCGCGAGGTCTTTGAGCAGATCCGCGCCGACGCGCAGAACGCGGTGTACACCAGCGCGGGGATAGACCCCCTGTACGCGGCAAGCCCGACGGCGCGCCTCGTCGTGATCGGGCAGGCGCCCGGCCGCGTCGCGCAGGAGACGATGATCCCCTGGAACGACCGGAGCGGCGACCGCCTGCGAGACTGGATGGGGGTCGACCGCGCGACGTTCTACGACGCGGGGCGCGTCGCCATCATCCCCATGGACTTCTACTTCCCCGGCACGGGGCGCTCGGGCGACCTGCCGCCTCGCCGCGGCTTCGCGCAGAAGTGGCACCCGCGCCTGCTGGGGCTCATGCCCGACGTGCGTCTCCGCGTGCTCGTCGGCAGCTACGCCGTGCGTCACTACCTGGGCGTCCCCGCCTCGACAAGGCTGACCGACGTAGTGCGCGACTACCGCGCGTACCTGCCGGGCGGCTGGATCCCGCTCGTGCATCCCTCGCCACGCAACCGGGCGTGGCTACGCGACAACCCGTGGTTTGAGGCGGACGTCGTCCCCGCCCTGCGAGAGGCCGTGCGAGTCGCGCTCGGGGCATGACGGGAGATGGGGCGGGCGGAGATGTCCCGTGCAATCACGTCAGGCACAGATGCGCCGACAGACAGCGGGCCCCTGTCGCCATATGCCATGCGGGATCTGCGACGACAGGGGTCGTTGGCTGTCAAGGACGAGGCGCCCTCACTTCCCGAGGTACGCCGCGGCGGCCTGCATCGCGATGCGGCCTGAGTTGCACGCCCAGCTTGACTGAGAGCCTGGGGCCTTGTTCACGTCGTACGCGTCACCGTAGAGCCCACCCGCATCGCAGCCGCCCGCATACAGGCCGGGGATGACTGCGCCGTCCATGTCAAGAACCTCGCAGTCGGCATCGACCTTCACACCGCCGACGGTGCAGTAGTACCCATCGGCAATCTCGGCGATGTAGTACGGCGGTGTGTCGATGGCATGCATCTTCTCAGGGGCCTTCGCGAAGTCGGGGTCGACGCCGTCGGCACAGTACTTGTTGTACTGCTCGACCGTCGCCTGAAGGGCATCGGCGTCCAGGCCGACCGCCTCGGCGAGCTCGGCGATCGAGTCCGCCTTGTGCACGGAGTCAAGTGCCTCGACCGCCTGCGTGAAGCCTTGCATCGGCGTGCCGGCAGCGACGAAGCTAAAGCACGTTCCGTACACACCCTCATTCTCCCACGCGTCAAGATCGCCCTTGCAGAAGATCGAGTAGGTCCGCGTCTGATTGCGCTGCGCGATGCCCACGCGCGCGAAATCGTTCTCCCACTTGTCCTCGTTTACGAAGCGCTCGCACTTTTCGTTCACCCAGAGCACGGGCTGCGTGGACGCAATGTAGTCGGGCTGCGCCCACGTCGAGCCGACCATGACAGGGCCGCACCACATGACGGTGCCGAGGCCCTCCGCCATGTCGGCGCCGACCGCCTTCGCCATCTTGATTCCGTCGGCGTCCCTTCCGCTCATACCCTGCGGCGCGAGCAGCTCGTTGTGCGTCTCGGAGACGGCGTACAGGAAGTCGAGGTTGTTGGCGTAACCGCCCGTCGCAAGCAGCACGACCGGTGCCTCCACCTTCACGACAGTGCCGTCCGCGCGGACGCAGAGCACGCCGGCGACCTTGTCGCCGTCCATCACGAGCTTCTTGCCCGGGCACTCGTACTCGATCTGAACCTCAAGCTTCTCCGCCGCCTTCGCCATGGAGTCCATGAACGAGACGCCAGGGCCCATGTCCAGGTTCCGCTTGAAGATGTGCCACGCGGCGTGGTCACCGTACTTCTGGACGTGATCGAACTCGACGCCTAGGTCTTCGAGCCACTCGACCGTCTCCCCGGTCTTGCCAAAGAACGCCTTGTACATGTCGTGGTTCGGCACCCAGTGGTGGTAGTCCATGCAGCTCGCGATCGCCTCAGCCACCGTCTGGGTCTCGCCCGCCTCCTTGGTCCAGTGCGTCTCCACGCCGAAGCTGCCCTCGACGCCCACGAAGGAGCCGCCCGTGAATGCGAACTTCTCGAACACAATCGGCTTGAGGCCGAGCTGCTTCGCCTGGCACGCGGCGGCAAGCCCCGTGCCGCCACCGCCGAGAATCGCCACGTCGCAGGCAAGGCTCTCAGTCGGCTCGCCGACGTCCTCGAGGTCCCAGGCGGAGCCAGTCTCGGCGATGATCTTCGCCTGAGCGTCTTGTGTTCTGACGGCATTGAAGGCGGTTGCCGCAGCAGCAGATGCGACGGCGGCAGCAACGAACGTGCGACGTGAAAGACTGGTCACTGACATGATTTCCCCTTTTGTCGTTGAACAGGTGGGTCACGAACTAGACCCATCCCCCGCGGTCTCGCGCTCGTCTCCCCTGACGTCGCGAAGCCCGCCACCATGATGCGACGAGGATTGCACTCGCGGCGGTCACACGCGACAGCGCCTGCTTGGGCGGCCCAACTTTTCGTACGCTGCCGTCTCGTGGGGGTCGACGCCGCACAGGGACCCCTCGCCCCCGCAATTTGGTAGCATGCAGACGACACGCTGGCTGGCAGGGAGGAGGGTGTCTCGGAGCATGAACAGTGAGCAGCTTGACCATTTCCGCCTGGTCTACGAGTGCCACAGCTACGCCGAGGCCGCCCGTCGCGTGCCCATGTCGGCCCAAGGCCTCACGAAGTCGATCCGATCGCTGGAGCGAGAACTTGGCGTCAGCCTCTTTGAGGCAGATTGCGAGACCGGTGCGCCGACTCCGACTCCCTATGCCCAAGAGCTCATCGAGTTCGTCGAGGTCACGAACTCAAACATGCGACTGCTTCACGACGCGTTCCGCCGCTTGGACGGGACGCTACGCCACGAGCTCAAGCTTGGGTGCTCGCTCGGCGTCATGGGCGCCCTCGGGCCGGACTTCCTCGCCGGCTTTCGTACACTTAGACCAGACGTCGACGTCTCGTACTGGGAGACGAACGACCGGCTCTGCGAGCAAGGCTTGGCGAACGGTTCGTACGATCTCGCGCTTGCCGTGACGCCGTTTACCGGGAACGCCGTCGGCGAGCAACTCTATCGCTGTCCCGTGTACTTCTGGGTGCATGCCGACGACCCTCTCGCCAGCCACGAGTCCCTCGCGTGGGAGGACATCGCCCAGACGGCGGTCGCGTTGCCCGGTGAGGGGTTCAAGTGCTACGACGCCTTCCTCGAAGAGACCGCGCGTCGCGGCATCATCCCCCGCCAAGTCTTTGAGATGAGCGAGATCTTCCAGCTCTATGAGTTCGCCGCCGCGAGACGCGGGATCGGTTTTACGGCGCGGCACCACCTGAGCCTCTCGGCATTCACCCGTGACGAGACCGTCGTGGCCATCCCACTGCGAAACGCGTTCTGGGGCTTTGGCATCGAGCGCCTGCGCACGCACGCACTGACCGACGTCGAGCGCGCGTTCTGGGGCTGGTGTTCGTCGTACGCGAAAAGACTGCCGAGTGAACCGCTGACTACACTGACAGAGGAGTGACCATGATCCGGCCCATCGTTCACATGGAGACGCTTCTGCGACGGCCTTCCTCGGAAGCGAGCGTCGAGGACCTGCCTCTCGCGCAGGATCTGATCGACACCCTGAACGCGCACCGTGACGCGTGCGTGGGCATGGCTGCAAACATGATCGGCGCGCTCAAGCGCGTCATCGTCTTCGTCGATGAGACCGGCGCCGCCCGCGTGCTGTTCAATCCGAGGCTCGTCGAGGGCACGGGTGCCTATCGCACGCGCGAGGGCTGCCTCTCGCTTGCTGGCGAGCGAGAGACGAGCCGCTTCTCCACGATCCGCGTCGCCTACCAAGAGCCAGGTGCCGGCGAGCTCGTGAGCCGCGTCGGCACCTGGCATGGCTTCGTCGCCGAGATCATCCAGCACGAGATAGACCACTGCGACGGGGTGTTGATCTGACATGAGCTGGCGCGAGCGCCCCCCACGCGCGTCGCGCCAGCGTCATTCGGGGTTGCGGCCGCGACTACGCGGACACGCTCGCGGCGCCCCTCGCTACTTCGTGGCGCTCTTCAGCGCGTCCTCGATGGCCGCCTTGAAGCCGCGAAGCGTGTTGGACGCGCCGGACGCGACGTCTATGGCCTCCGGATCCTGCGTGGTGACGATGTCCTCGCAGTAGGTCGGCAGCGCGAGCTCACCGATCGTCGGGGTCTCGGCGTCGGAGACGACCTCGCACGCCGTGATCTTGCCGCCGGCGACGGTCACGCTCAGGACCATCTCGCCGCCGAAGCCCTGGCCATGGCCCTCATAGGTGCCGTCAGGCACGGTGGAGACGTCAATCTGCTCGCTCTTCGCCTCGGCGGCAGCCGCGGCCGCGAGCTTCTCGGAGTGCATGACGGCCTTCTCGGTCGCGCCCTTGAACTCGCCCTTCGCGCGCTTCGCCGCGTTCTGGCCGGCGTAGCGGCCGAAGACCATGGTCTCGGAGAGGTTGCCGCCGCCGTTGTACATGTCGGCGAAGACGCTGCCCATCTCGCCGCCCTCAAAG
>CACZRK010000119.1 GCA_902783515.1 uncultured Coriobacteriaceae bacterium
ACCGACTACGCCGCGATCTTCTCGCCCATCAAGGTCGGCTCCCTCACGCTGCGCAACCGCATCGTGAAGAGCGCAGGCTCGGGCCCTTGGGGCGGCGACGGCACGGCCATCCCGCAGAGCGCGCTTGACCTGTACGGACGCATGGCCGACGGCGGCGTCGCCATGATCGCCGTCTGCCTGTTCGCGTTCAACCTCGCCGTGGCGGCGCTGCTCAGGATCGCCCCGCAGACGCACGGCATGACCGAGGAGATCCTCATGCACGCGGCAGAGATGCTCCTCGCCGCTGTGCTGCTGCTTGCGGGTGCCGTCATGCGCCGGCCGGTGCGCTTCGCGCTGCTCTGGGGATGCGCCTTCGTCATGATCACGTCCGCTCTGCTGAGCGTGTGCCTTGGGCTGGAGGCGCTCACGCTGACGCTCACCAAGATGTCCACGGGCTTTCTCGCCATCGTCATCTGGCTCGTCGCGATCGACTTCGCCCATCACGGGAGGATGAGCCCCGTCGCGATCGTCGCCGTGCTGCGCGCGGCCGCGGGCGTGCCGTCCGTCGCGCTGTACCTTCTGCAACCGCTGCTTCCCAGCGCGTGGAACGCACCCGCGGTCGCGGCGACGCTCATGTGGCTGCTCTCGATCGCGACGTTGTACTTCGTGACGGAGCGCGAGCTGATCGCGCTGAGGCTGTTCGAGGGCCTTGACGCGGTCGCGTCCGTGCAGCCGGGCGTCGCCGACATCGAGCACCGATGTGCCGAGGTCGCGGCGCGCTTCGGCCTCACCGAGCGGGAGCGCCAGATCATGGCGATGACGTGCCTCGGAAAGAGCAAGGCCTACATCGCCGGTCAGATCGGCATATCGGAGAGCACCGTGAAGAGCCACGTGCGCAACATCTATGCGAAGCTGGACGTCCACAGCAAGAACGAGCTGCAGGGGCTCGTCGGGCTGTGAGGGGCGTGGGCGCTCTGGCGCTCCCCCTGTCACGCGGTCCCCTCGCTACATCCTCGCGACGATGCCGGCGACGTCGACCGTCAGCCCGGTGAGGACCCCGCAGGGCACCGGCTCCTCGAACGGATACTGGACAGGCGCGGGATCGGCCTCGAAGCGATACACCGTCGTGCGGGAGGTCGACGGGTCCACGATCCAGTACTCGCGCACGCCGGCGTCGCTGTACAGGACGTGCTTCGTCCGGTAGTCCATCCCCCTGCTCGACGGCGACACGACCTCGACCACGAGGTCGGGCGCCCCCTCGCAGCCGCGACCGGACAGCTTGACGCGATCGCAGATGACGCTCACGTCGGGCTCCACGAACGTCGTCTCGTCATCGAACAGGTTGACGGCGAACGGCGCCGCATAGACCTGGCAGTCGCCCCCATGCGCCGCGATATGGCCGATGAAGGCGGCGGTCAGCTGCGCGCAGATCAGCTGATGCACCCTGCTCGGGGACGCGAGGTCCCACAGCTCGCCGTCGATGAGCTCCGCGCGGACGCCGTCGGGCAGCGACCAGTAGTCCTGCGCTGTCATGTTTTGCTTGGGCAACGGCATCGCGATCGCCTCCACGTCTCCCCCGTCCGTGCCGCAGTCTTCACGCCCATGCTACAGCCTCGCGAGCGATCATCGCCACGGCAGCCTGTCATTCCATCGAGACTCGCCGCCAGGCGTGCCGCCATCGACACGTCACTGCCGACACGTCCCGATCGGGTATGCTTGACGTCAGGCGACGAAGATACGCGACAGGCACGAAAGCCGATGGGGAGCATGTAGTCTCGCGCATGCCTGCGACACGGTCGGCGTCACAGGCGGCGGCTCCGATCAAGGCGAAAGGGGGCGTGGCCATGGGTTCGAACACGCGCGCGGGGGCGGACACGGGCGCTGCGGACCGCGCCAGGCTGCGGGCGTTCGAGGCGATGCGGCGCGACGTGCTCGCGCGGACGGCGTCCGAGAAGGAGGCCATGGACGCGCTGAGGACCCAGGGTCGCGAGAAGTCTGCCACGTTCCGGCAGTACATGGCGAATCGACTCGTCTACCAGCGCATCCTCGCGCTCTACGAGGAGCACGGGCTGCTCGAGCCCCCTGCGGGCGAGGACGGCGACGCATGAGGGCGCGGGCCACGGCCGGTTGCGACGCGCGCGACCGCGGACGCGCGCCTGGTCATCCCCTGTTTCTCCGATCCGCGTCCATCGAGTGGGACGCGGTCCCGCCCGACTCCCTCGCACGTGCCATCCCCGCGGTCACGACGCTGGACACGCTGCGGTTTGAGGCGCCCGTGACCCTCTTTGCCGGCGAGAACGGCACGGGGAAGTCAACGCTGTTGGAGGCGCTGGCGGTCGCGCTGGGCTTCGACCGTCACGGCGGCACGCGCCACTACCGCCTCGCACAGGATCGAGGTGGCGACGACCTGTCGGCGGCGATGCGGCTGACGCGCGGGCCGCTGCGCCCGCAGACCGGCTATTTCTTCCGGGCCGAGAGCTTCACCGACGTCGCCCGGGCCGCCGACGGGTACGGCACGGTCTTCTCGGACACCGGCCGCAGCCTTCTGGACCGCTCGCATGGCGAGGGGTTCCTCGACTTCCTCCAGGCGTTCGACGGCGTCGGCCTCTTCCTCATGGACGAGCCCGAGGCGGCCCTCTCCGCGCAGCGACAGCTCGCCCTGCTGCGCCACATCGTCCTCGCGGCGCGCGCAGGATCGCAGTTCGTCATCGCAAGCCACTCCCCCATTCTGCTGGGGTGCCCTGGCGCGCAGATCCTGGGCTTTGACGACGGCCGCATCGAGCCGATCGACTACGAGCAGACCGAGAGCTACCGGGTGACGAGGCTGTTCCTCGAGGACCGCGCAAGTCTTCTCAGGCACCTGCTGGAGGAGTGAGGGAGGGCTTGCGAGCGAGGGCTCGCAGGCAAGGGAGCAAGCGGTGCCGCCGACGGAGGTCACGGACGCGGGGCGCGGGGTGCGGGACGTACGATCGCCCTTTGGGTCTTCCTTGAGGTTCTCGATTTCAGGCAGTTCGTCAACTTCTACCTTGGCTTCCCTTGGGAGCTCGTTGGCGTCTCGCTGCCCTGGTGGGTCTAATGCAATCGGATGTAACGTCCTCGGGCTTTGTATGGGCGTGTCCCGGAGACGGGATGCGCCCCAGCTTTATGCAGGGCCGTCGCCGACGAACCGCTCGGTCCCACGTGCGCCAGCCTTGCGATGCGAGCAGTCTCGGCAGAAACGGATTGGCCGCCCTACCGGGCCGGCATGACCTTCTCGAAGCGGAAGAGCCCCTCGTCGCCGCCGGGGAAGTCGGCCGCGTCCTCGGCCGGGTAGTCTGGCGAGGCGTGGTGGGAGTTGATGTACTCCACGATGGCGAAGCCGCAGACGTTGACGTAGAAGTTGATGTTGCGTCGCTCGCGGTAAGGCGTGACGAGGGTCCAGACGCGCGTGCGCGGGTAGCGCGCCTCAAGGGCGCGCCAGGCGGCAGTGCCCAGATGGCGGCCCTGCAGCCCCGCGTCGACGAAGAGGAACTCGAGCTCGCGGCGGTCGTCTGTATTTCGTAGCATAGAAACTGCACTGGTCACCAACCCCGCTTTTCACCCGTCATCATGACAAATTTTCACTGATCGTCACCGCG
>CACZRK010000120.1 GCA_902783515.1 uncultured Coriobacteriaceae bacterium
CGCGTGAGCGGGATGCCCATCATCTCCATCTTGCGCAGCGGGATGTCCAGGTGGTCGGGGTCGAATCCCGTGACCGTGACCTCCTCGCCGCACAGCGCGCCCGCCACGACGAACGTGCCGGCCTCGATGCGGTCGCCGACCGTCTCGTGCTCGCAGGCGTGCAGGCTGTCGCGGCTGACGCCGTGGATCTCGATGATCGTGGTGCCCGCGCCCCGCACGTCGGCGCCCATCTCGTTGAGCATGTTCGCGAGGTCGACGATCTCGGGCTCACGCGCCGCGTTCTCCAGCTTCGTCACGCCGTCGGCGACGACGGACGCCATCATGACGTTCTCGGTCGCGCCGACGCTCGGGAAGTCGAGCGTGATGAGCGTGCCGCGCATGCCCTTCGTCGCGTCCGCGTAGATGTAGCCGTGATTGTTCTCAAAGGTGACGCCGAGGCACTCCAGGCCGATCAGGTGCTGGTCGATCGAGCGCGCGCCGATGTTGCAGCCTCCGGGCATCGCGACGACCGCGCGGCTGAACCGCACGAGCAGCGGCCCGAGGACCGAGATGGACGCGCGCATCTTGGAGACCAGCTCGTAGGGAGTGACCCACTTGTCGACGTCGGTCGTGTCGATCTGGAGCTCATGGTCCCTGAACGAAATGCGGGCGCCGAGCGTCTCGAGCACCCGGCACATCAGCCTGACATCGGAGATGTCGGGGATGCGCGTGAGGTGATAGACGCCCGGCGCCATGATCGTCGCAGCCATGAGCTTCAAGGCCGAATTCTTAGCCCCCTCGACGCGAACCGTTCCGGCGAGAGTGGCGCCACCTTCGACCTTGATAACATCCATGTGCTGGCTCTCCTCTTACTCAGCGGCAGAAGCCGACGTGAGCTGGAGGTTGAGCCAGTTCTTCTGATCCTGATAGTACGCCCGGTCAGCGTCGCCCTCCGGGATGCCCTTCAGGGTCTCCTCCACCTTCGCGGCCTGGGCACGGACGTCGGCGACGTTGATGTCCTTGATCGCAACGGCCTTGTCGGCCAGGACGATCACGGCGTTGTCGTCGATCTCGGCGTACCCACCGGCGATGACGTAGCGGGCAGACTCGGAGGCCTGGACCGCGTCGATCTTGACGATGCCGGAACCGAGAGTGGAGACAAGTGGCTCATGGCCCTTCATCACGCCGAAGCTGCCGACCTCACCGGGCAGGCCGACATAGGTCGCCTCGCCCGCGTAGATGGTCTGGGCCGGCGTGACGACCGTGCAGCTCAGATTGTCAGCCATTCGCTCGCCCTTCCTGTCGTAGTGCGAAACCCTCGCCCGTGCGCGAGAGGGGACGCCGGGACATGCCCGCCGCCCCCTCCCCTGCGGGACGAACTAGTCCTTGTTCGCCATCTTGGCCGCGCGCTCGCGCACGTCCTCGATGGTGCTGGCGTAACGGAACGCCTGCTCGGGCAGGTCGTCGCACTTGCCGTCGATGATCTCGGCGAAGGAGCGAACGGTATCCTCGAGCTTCATGTACACGCCGGGGTTGCCGGTGAACTGCTCGGCCACGTGGAAGCTCTGCGAGAGGAACTGCTGGAGCTTGCGCGCGCGGTTGACGACCAGCTTCTGGTCCTCGGACAGCTCGTCCATACCGAGAATGGCGATGATGTCCTGCAGGTCGGAGTACTGCTGCAGCATCTCCTGGACCTGCGTGGCCACCCGGTAGTGCTCCTCGCCGACGACCATCGGGTCGAGGGCGTTGGAGGTGGAGGCGAGCGGGTCGATGGCCGGGTACAGGCCGAGCTCGGCGATGGAGCGCGACAGCGTCGTCGTGGCGTCCAGGTGGATGAACGTCGTGGCAGGCGCCGGGTCGGTCAGGTCGTCGGCAGGCACGTAGACGGCCTGGACGGACGTGATCGAGCCGTTCTTCGTCGAGGTGATGCGCTCCTGCAGGTCGCCCATCTCGGTCGCCAGCGTCGGCTGGTAACCGACTGCCGAGGGCATGCGGCCGAGCAGGGCCGAGACCTCGGAGCCCGCCTGCGAGAAGCGGAAGATGTTGTCGATGAAGAGCAGGACGTCCTGGCCCTGGTCACGGAAGTACTCGGCCGTGGTCAGGCCCGCCAGGCCGACGCGCAGACGCGCTCCCGGCGGCTCGTTCATCTGACCGTAGATCATGCAGGTCTTCTTGATGACGCCCGACTCGCTCATCTCGAGGTAGAGGTCGGTGCCCTCACGCGTGCGCTCGCCGACGCCCGTGAAGACGGAGGTGCCGCCGTGACCGAGCGCCAGGTTGTTGATGAGCTCCTGGATCAGGACGGTCTTGCCGACGCCTGCGCCGCCGAACAGACCCGTCTTGCCGCCACGGATGTAGGGCTCGAGCAGGTCGATGGCCTTGATGCCCGTCTCGAAGATCTCCGTGGACGTGGAGAGCTGGTCGAACGCGGGGGCCGGGTGGTGGATCGGGTAGTACGCCTCGACCTCGGGCATCGGCTTCTTGTCGATGGGCTCGCCCATGACGTTCCACACGCGACCGAGGGTGTTGGGGCCGACCGGCATCTTCATGGGGCCGCCGGTGTCCACGGCCTCGTCGCCGCGCTGCAGACCGTCGGTGGACGACATGGCGACGGCGCGCACGACGCCGCCGGGTCGATGCTGCTCGACCTCGAGGACGGTCGAGATGTGACCGACCGGGGAGTCGGCCTCGACCGTCAGGGCGTTGTAGATCGCCGGCATCTTGCCCTCGTCGAACTCGACGTCGACGACAGGGCCGATGATGCGGACGATACGCCCGACGTTGGGGGTCTTCGTATCTTCTGCCATCTTTTACTCTTCCTTCTTAAGGGCCGCTGCGCCGCCGACGATCTCGGAGATCTCGGTGGTGATCGCACCCTGACGCGCGCGGTTGTACTGACGCTGAAGGGTGTTGATGATGTCGGTCGCGTTGTCGGTGGCCGACTTCATCGCCTTGCGGCGCGCACCCTGCTCAGCGGCAGCCGAGTCGATCAGGGCGTGGTACACCATCGTCTCGACGTACGCCGGGAGAAGCTTGCTCAGGACGGCCGCCTCGTTCGGCTCGAAGTCGAACGTCGCGGCTGGGCCCTGCACCTCGTCTGACTTGACGGCGCTCACGTCAACCGGGAGAAGCTGCTCGCAGCGGAGGTCCTGATCCGCGGCGTTGCGGGCGTGGTTGTAGTAGATCACAACCTCGTCGTAGGTGCCCGCCGCGTACCCCTCGCGGACGAAGGACGCGATGCGACGCGCCTCGTCCAGCGTGGGGTCGGCAGAGATCCCGGCGAACTTCATGATCGGGCTCACGCCACGATACGCGAAGTAGCCGATGCTCTTCTTGCCGCACAGGATGTAGTCCACCGTGACGCCCTGCCCCTGGTACGCGACCGCCTTCTTCTCGGCCGTGTGCAGCACGTTCGAGTTGAACGCACCGGCAAGGCCGCGATCAGAGCACACGATCACGAACAGGACGTGCTTCTTCTCCGCGTGCTCGGCCAGCAGCGGGTGCGAGGCCTCGCTGGCGTTGCCAGCGAGGTTGTTCAGCATCTTGAGCATGGCCTCGGAGTACGGGGTCGCCGCCACGACTCGATCGGTCGCCTTGCGGATCTTCGCGGTTGCCACCATCTCCATGGTGCGCGTGATCTGCTTGGTGCTGGTGACCGAATTGATGCGCTTCTTGATGTCGCGGAGGTTGGCCATGAGCTTACACCTGGCTCTCGGCGAGGAACTGCTCGTGGTACGCGCTGATGACCTTCTTGAGCTCAGCGGCGAGGTCGTCGGAGATCTTGCCGGCCTTCACCTTGGCACCAAGCTCGGGCGCCGTGGCGTGCACGTACTCGAGCAGGCCCGTGCGGAACGGCACGACCTGCTCGACCGCGAGGTCGTCCAGGAAGCCGTTGGCGCCGGCGAAGATCGCGATAACCTGGTCACCGGCGTCCATCGGGACGTAGCGACCCTGCTTGAGGAGCTCGGTCATGCGGGCGCCGCGGGTGAGCTGGTCCTGGGTGGACTTGTCCAGGTCGCTGCCGAACTGCGTGAAGGCCTTGAGCTCGCGGTAGGCCGCGAGGTCCAGGCGCAGCGAGCCGGCGACCTGCTTCATGGACTTGATCTGCGCGGAACCACCGACGCGCGACACCGAGATGCCGACGTCGACGGCGGGGCGCTGGCCCTGGTGGAACAGGTCGGTCTGCAGGTAGATCTGACCGTCGGTGATGGAGATCACGTTGGTCGGGATGTACGCGGAGACGTCGCCGGCCTGCGTCTCGATGACGGGCAGGGCCGTGAGCGAGCCAAGGCCGTTGGCCTTGTTCAGCTTGACGGCGCGCTCGAGCAGACGCGAGTGCAGGTAGAAGATGTCGCCAGGGTACGCCTCGCGTCCCGGCGGGCGGTCCAGCGTCAGGGACATCTGACGATAGGCGACGGCCTGCTTGGAGAGGTCGTCGTACACGCACAGGACGTGGCCGCCGGGGTTGTTCTCGTTAGCCGGCTTGCCGTCCTTGCCGTTGTACATGAAGTACTCGCCGATGGCGGCACCGGCCATCGGGGCGATGTACTGCAGCGGCGCGGCGTCAGAGGCGGTCGCGGACACGATGATGGTGTACTCCAGGGCGCCGTGCTTCTCCAGCGTCTCGCGGATAGCCGCCACCGTGGAGGCCTTCTGGCCGATGGCGACGTACACGCAGATCATGTTCTCGTGCTTCTGGTTGATGATCGTGTCGATGCCGATGGCGGTCTTGCCCGTCTTGCGGTCACCGATAATCAGCTCGCGCTGGCCGCGACCGATCGGGATCATGGCGTCGATGGCCATGAGGCCGGTCTGGACGGGCTCGCACACGGGCGTGCGCTCCATGACGCCCGGGGCCTTGAACTCGATCGGACGGGTGCCCTCGTACTCGATGGGGCCCAGGCCGTCGATCGGCTGGCCGAGCGGGTTGACAACGCGGCCGAGCATGGCACGGCTGACGGGGATCTCGAGGATGCGGCCGGTCGTGTGGACCTCGTCACCCTCGCCGATCTGATCGACGTCGCCAAGCAGAACGGCGCCGACCTCCTCCTCCTCGAGGTTCTGTGCCAGACCCGCGACCTTCTTGCCAGTCTTGGAGCTCACGAACTCCAGCAGCTCGCCGGCCATGGCGTTGCGCAGACCCTCGACGCGGGCGATGCCGTCACCAACCTGGATGACCGTACCGACCTCGCGCGTATCAACCGTGGTGTTCAGGGAGTCAAGCTGCTTCTTCAGTGCTTTCTCGATGTTAGCAGCGGTAATCTCCGCCATTTACTTGTCACCTCCGGAAGGTACGTTCGAGAGCACCGCACGGGCATGGCTGAGCTGCGTCTTGACGCTGGCGTCCATGCGCTTGCCGTGCGCGCTCATGATGATGCCGCCCAGGATCGAGCGGTCTACGGACTCGTTCAGGCGAACGTCGCTGCCGAGGTCGGCGGCGAGCTTCGTCTTGATAACTTCGCGCAGGTGGTCGTCAAGCGGGACCGCGGTGATGACGTCCACGACGACCGAGTTGGTCGCCGCCTCCGCCGCCGCCTCGTATCCTTCCGTGACGCGACCGAGCAGACGGACGTCGCCGCGCTCGGCCATGACCGAAACGGTCGAGATGACCTCGGGAGCGATGCCCCCGAATGCGTCCCGCACGAATGCCACTTTGTTCTTTGCAGGAACGGAGCCGTTCTGCAGGAACTCGCGCATCTGGGAAGACCCGTTGACCGCCTTGCGAACGGTCCGCAGGTCCTCTAGGTCGCTGAAGACGCGGTCGGCGCCCTTGGCGGCCTCGAGGAGGCAGGCGACGTAGGTCGCTACACTCTGCTTGTCCAGCATGCGATTAGTTGGCATTGAGGTTCCCCGCCTCCGCGACGTACTTCTCGATCAGCTTGCGCTGGTCGTCGTCGGACAGGTCCTCACCGATGAGACGGCCGGCAACCGAGACGGAGAGGTCCGCGACCGAGCGCTGAAGGTCGGCGATGGCCGCGACCCTCTCCTTCTCGATGGACTTCTTGGCCTTGGCGACCATCTCGTCAGCCTGAGCCTGGGCCTGGGCCGTGATGTCGGCCTTCACCTGCTCACCGGCACGACGAGCCTCGTCGAGGATCGCAGCGGACTCGCGACGGGCGTCGGCGAGCTGCTTCTTGTACTCCTCGAGGGACTGCTGCGCCTCGATCTTCGCGGCCTCCGCGGAGTCCAGGTCGTCCTTGATCTTGGCGGCGCGCTTGTCAAGCATGCCCACGATTGCGGGCCACGCGTACTTGGCAAGCACGAACCAGATGATGGCAAAGGCGACGAGAGCCGGGATGAACTCGTTCATCTTCGGGATGATGATCGAGATGCCGCTGGATGACTCTTCGGCGAGGGCGAGCGACGGGGCGATGACTGCCGAGGCCACAGCCGCGAAGGGCAGGGTGCCGAGGGCAGCGCACGTCTTGCTTGTCATCAGTTGCTCACCTCCATCGACTCGTGTGATAACCCTGATCTGCTTCATGCGCGAGGCGCGACTAGATGATCAGAGCGGCCACGAAGCCGATAAGGGCCAGAGCCTCGACGAAGGCGGCGCCCAGGATGAAGACCGTGAACAGACGGCCCTGAACCTCGGGCTGACGGGCCATGCCCGTAGCAGCGCCGTACGCAGCCAGGCCAATGCCGATGCCGGCGCCGATAACGCCGAGACCAAAACCGATAACGTTCACTGTTCCTCCTTAGAACAGGTGCTCGACACCGTGTCGAGCAAAACCTTTACGGCAACACTCCTGTCAACGGCCTGACGACCGTAATGACCAAACCTTGGGTGCGGCGAGGGCCGCCCGTCCGCCCCCGACGCACAGGGGCGGGCGGCAACGCGCGGCGCGAGGCGTTAGTGCTCGGCCTCGGCAAGTTGGATGTACACGGCGGACAGCATCGCGAAGACGTACGCCTGGATGACGGCGACGACCATCTCGATCGCGTAGATGATGATGAGGATGACCATCCACAGGATGGCAGGGAGCGCGCTCATGATCGCGCTGGCGCCCACGCTCACGACGTAGGACAGCGTGACCGTCGTCATGAGGGCGAAGGCGCCCATGGCGATGTGGCCGGCGAACATGTTGGCGAAGAGTCGAATGGCGAGCGTGATGAGGCGCAGGATCGTCGAGAAGACCTCGATGATGCCGACCATCACCGCGAGGGGGCCGGCGACGCCCGCCGGCGCGAAGGACTTGATGTAGCCGCCGACGCCGAGGTTCTTGATGGCGACCGCGACGAAGTACACGAAGGAGTAGCACGCGAGGGCGAAGGTGACGCCGATCGTGCCGGTGCCCGGGCGCATGCCGGGGATGATGCCGATGATGTTGTTGGCCAGGATGAAGAAGAAGAGCGACAG
>CACZRK010000121.1 GCA_902783515.1 uncultured Coriobacteriaceae bacterium
GCGCCTGGACGCCGAGCTCGTCGCGCAGGGGCTGTTCGCCGACGCGGACGCCGCGATGCGTGCGATCCTGGCCGGCAGCGTCTCGTGCGAGGGCCGCAGGCTGGAGCATCCCGGCGACCTCGTGCGGCAGGGCGCGCCGCTGCACGTGCGCTCCGGCAGGCGCTACGTGTCGCGCGGCGGCCTCAAGCTTGAGGGCGCGCTGCGCTCCTTCGGGCTTGACCCGCGGGGCATGCGCTGCCTGGACGTGGGCTGCTCGACGGGCGGGTTCACGGACTGCCTGCTGCAGGCGGGCGCCGAGAGCGTGAGCGCCGTGGACGTCGGGCGGGCGCAGTTCGCCTGGGGGCTGCGCAACGACCCGCGCGTCCGCCTCTTTGAGAACACGAACATCTGCGACGCCGACCCCGCCGCGCTCGGGGCGCCGTTCGACCTCGCCGTCGCCGACGTGTCGTTCACGTCGGTCGAGCGCATCCTGGACGCCGTGTGCGCCGCCCTCGGCCCGCGCGGCACGCTCTGCACGCTCGTGAAGCCGCAGTTCGAGGCGGCGCGCGACGAGGTGGACGAGGGGGGCGTCGTCCGCGACCCGCAGGTCCACCGCCGCGTGCTGCGCGACGCGGTGGAGGCGGTCGGGCGCGGCCCGCTCGCGGTGCGGGGGCTGTGCGTCTCGCCGATCCACGGGGCGAAGGGCAACGTCGAGTTCTTCCTGCTCGCGCGCCGCGGTGACGACGCGCTGCCGGTTGACGTGGACGCGGTCGTGGACCGCGCATGGGCCGGCGCCGCAACGGGTACGAGCGAAGTCGTCGGGCGAGCGAGCGAGGGGTGATGGCGCATGGGTAGTGTCCTGATCGTGCCGGTGCGAATCTACGAGGAGTCGATGGCGGACGCGCGGCGCCTCGCCGAGTGGCTTGACGACCAGGGCATAGACGTCCGGTGGGCCCCGCAGATCGGGCGGGACGAGGACGCGGACCTGTCCGACGTGGACCTCGCGGTCTCGCTCGGCGGCGACGGCACGCTGCTGCGCGCCGCGCACATGGTGATGGCAAGCGGCAGGGAGATCCCGGTCCTCGGCCTCTCGTACGGCCACCTGGGCTTCCTCACGTGCGACCGCGGCGCGCTGGACGTCACGCAGATGGTGGGCATGGCGCTCGCCGGGGAGCTGCTGCAGGTGCGCCGCGCGACGCTCGCCGGCGAGCTCACGGGCCGCGACGCCGACGGCGCCGAGGTCACGCGCGCGGTGAGCGGCCTGAACGAGATCGTGCTGAGCCGCGGCGGGTCGGGCAAGATCGTGGAGTGCTCCGTGCGCGTGAACGGCCACAGCGTGACGGACCTGCGCGGCGACGGCATCGTCGTCGCGAGCGCGACCGGCTCGACCGCCTACGCGCTGTCCGCCGGCGGGCCGATCGTCTCGCCTGACTTCCGCGGCATGGTGTGCGTGCCGATCGCGCCGCACACGCTCACGGCGCGCGCCTTCCTCACGTCGTCGTCCGACGTCGTGGAGGTGGAGGTGACCGACGGCCGGTCGCTGGACCGCTGCGTGTTCGCGGACGGCGACGACGTGGGCGCGGGCGTGGTGCCCGTCTCGGTCACGGTGCGCAGGGGGGCGCACGACGTCGTGCTGCTCTCCAACGCCCCTGACGTGTTCTACGAGAACGTCTCGCGCGTGTTCTACGGGAAGGTGCGCTAGGAGGACCCATGCTTGACGAGCTGCATGTGAGGAACCTCGCCCTCATCAGCGACGTGACGCTCGCGCCCGCGCGCGGCCTCACGGTGCTCACGGGCGAGACCGGCGCCGGCAAGTCCGCGCTGCTCTCGGCGGTGAAGCTGCTCGTCGGGGAGCGCGCCTCAGGCGACGCGGTGCGCGACGGCGCCGACGGGCTGTCGGTGGAGGGGCGCTTCTTCCCGCGCGACGCCGCGCCGGACCAGGACGACGACGGGGTGGTGGCCGTGCGCCGCGTGAGCGCCGAGGGCCGCAGCCGCTGCTCGATCAACGGGTCGCTCGCGACGGTCTCGCAGCTCGCGTCCGTCGTCGGCGAGACGGTGGACCTCTGCGGCCAGCACGACCACCAGCGCCTGCTGCGCCCGCAGTCCCACCTGCCGCTGCTCGACGCCTGGTCGGGCGACCAGGTCGCCGAGGCGCGCGCCGCCTACGAGCGCGCCTATGACGAGCGCGGCGCGTGCGCGCGGGCCCTCAAGGAGGTCCTGGAGGCGCGCAACGCCGAGGCCGGCCGCGTGGAGGACGCACGCTTCGCCCTCTCGCGCATCGACGACGTGGCGCCGCGCGAGGGCGAGTACGAGGACCTTGAGGCGAGCCTGCCGCGCCTGCAGCACGCCGAGGCGCTCGCGGAGGCCGCCAATGCCGGCTACGAGGCGCTCTCGGGCGACGGCGGGGCGCTTGACGCCGTGAACGGGGCGATCTCGGCGCTGCAGGCCGTGGCCGACTTCGACCCGGCGTTGCGCTCGATCGCCGACGGCCTGCAGGAGTGCGTCTACCCGCTGGAGGACGCGAACACGGAGCTGCGGCGCTATCGCGACGACGTGGACTTTGACCCCGAGGCGCTCGACCGCGCGCAGTCGCGCATGAGCGAGCTGCAGGGGCTGCTGCGCGCCTTCGGCCCCACGATGGCGGACGTGTTCGCCCGGCGCGAGCAGGCCGCGGCGCTCGTCGCGATGGTGGACGACTCCGACGAGCTCGAGCGCCGCGCGCGTGCCCGGCTGGACGAGGCGGAGGGACGGCTCGCGAGGGCGGCCGACGACCTGGGCGCGCTGCGCCGCGCGGGCGCCCCGCGGTTCGCGGAGGCCGTCACCGCGCAGATGGGCCGCCTGCACATGGGCGGCGCGAGCCTGTCGGTGGACGTCGAGCGCCTGCCGCGCGCCCAGTGGGGGCGGACGGGGGCGGACCGGGTCACGTTCATGTACCGTCCCGGCCCCGGCCTGGCGCCGCGCCCGTTCGCCAAGATCGCGTCGGGCGGCGAGGTCAGCCGCGTCATGCTGTCCATCAAGGTCGCGCTCGGCAGCCACGACGACGTGGACACGCTGATCTTTGACGAGATAGACGCCGGCGTCGGCGGCGAGACGGCGCGCGCCGTCGCCGAGGTGCTCGCCGACCTCGCGACGACCCACCAGGTCATCGTCGTAACCCACCTCGCGCAGCTCGCAGTGCGCGCGCAGCGGCAGTACGTGGTGAGCAAGGGCGTCTCGCCCTCGGACGGCAGGCTTGAGACGAGCATCGCGTGCGTGACCGGCGAGGAGCGCGTGCGCGAGGTGTCGCGCATGCTCTCCGGCGACGTGGAGGAGGCGTCGCTGCGGCACGCGCGCACGATGCTGCGCGAGGCGGGCGCGCTGGCAGACGCGACGGCGCGCGAGGGGGAGTGAGCGCGATGGCGTACCGTCC
>CACZRK010000122.1 GCA_902783515.1 uncultured Coriobacteriaceae bacterium
CCTGCCCGATTCGATGCGTGACCACCTGCTGGGCGGAACGTACCGCGGGCACCGGGAGTGCCACATCGAACCCGACTGGCTGCTCATCTACCTCGTCGACGAGGAGGGCCTCGTGCTTGTTGCCACACGAACGGGAAGCCATAGCGAACTGCTGGGTTTATAGGAACTTAGGGGATGAATGTATAGATCCAATTCTCGGCGATCTGACAACACGAGCTGCGACGGTACTGATGCAAAACACCGCAAGCATTGTTGCCAAGAAGGTACAAAGCATCAAAGCGAAAAGGAATGATAAAGAGGCCATAGCGAAGCTTACTGAGATTATCAACGACCTTGTCGAAAAGAATGTTCAGCTGCAGAGCATTGTTTGAAGTGGCAGAGAGTTTGAGACAGGCTGACCCTCGCTCTTCCGAATCCCTGTCCTTCGTTACCCTTGCATCCTAGCCTACGCGGCCTCCGCTATGCCGCCGAGGCACCACGTTGACGGGGTCGCGTGGCCCAG
Source organism: uncultured Coriobacteriaceae bacterium (assembly GCA_902783515.1). Taxonomy (GTDB): domain Bacteria; phylum Actinomycetota; class Coriobacteriia; order Coriobacteriales; family UMGS124; genus CAIFEU01. Next base: position 503 of record CACZRK010000122.1, read on the forward strand.
CGACTGGTGGGGCCTCGTCGTGTCGTACTCGTCCACGAACCCTCGGATCATGTCCTCGGGCCGCGCCGGCGTCTCGTGCTCTGCGTTCCTGAGGCACTCGCTTCTGGGCGTCCCGAGCCACCTCTCCACGATCCGGCCGAGCAGTCGAGTGCGCTCCTTTCGCTGAAGGGCGTCGGACCTTGGACGGCCAACTACATTGCGATGCGCGTGTACTCGTATCCCGACGCATTTCTGGAAAGGACGTCGGAGTTGCTCACGCGCTTCCGGATGCGGCTCCGAAGGAGCGCGTCAAGGCCGTGGAGCCGTGCCGCCCGTGGCGAAGCTACGCGGTCGTCAGCCTGTGGAACTCACTTGGAGAGCAGACGCCGAAACCGAAAGGGGAGCAAACATCATGACAACCTATCGCACCGACTATGAATCCGACCTCATCGGCCCGCTTACGCTGGCGAGCGACGGCGAGGCCATCGTAGGCTGCTGGTTTGGAAATGATAGGTACTTCGGCTATGGCGTAAGCGGCGAGATGGAGCCGAAAGATGACCTGCCCGTGTTTGACCAGGCGTGCGAATGGCTCGATCGCTACTTTGAGGGCGAGGCGCCCGACCCACGCGAGCTTCCCCTCTCGGCGAGCGCGACCCCCTTTCAGCTGCGCGTGCGCGAGGCCATGCTCGACATCCCCTACGGGCAGACGACCACCTACGGCGACATCGCGAAGCGCATCGCGGCACAGACCGGCGGGCGCTCGTCCGCCCGCGCCGTGGGCGGGGCCGTCGGGCACAACCCGCTCTGCGTCATCGTCCCGTGTCACCGCGTCGTCGGCGCCGACGGCAGCCTCACCGGATTCGGTGGGGGTGTTGACATGAAGGTCAGACTGCTCGAGCATGAGGGCGTCGACCTGTCGCGCTTGTATCGCCCGAAGCGCGGCACGGCTATCGATCCCGCCAGCTGGGGCCGATAGCACTGTTCAAAACCGCTGTTCAAAACCGACCGGATGTGAGAACGGGGGGCGTCTGTGAGAACGGGGGGCGTCGGCGCTGGCAGCCCGAACTCGTCAGCCTCGCGCCACTCCTTGTTCTCGGCCGTGTCATCTCATCCTCATGCCCATGCCGTCAAGAGCGCCAATCCACCGGGTCGTGCCTCAGTCCAGTCCCGCTGCCGACCGCGCTTCCGAAGAGGCGGAGCTTGTTCTCATAATGGCGGGGTATGACGATCGGCCAAGGGGGGTGCTGTGCCTGTGGACGCGCGCGACGCCATACGCTCCGAGTTCATGCGCATCTACGAGCGGGAGCGGGTTGACCGCATCACGGTCAAGGGCCTGTGCGCCGCCGTGCCGGTCGCTCGCACCACGTTCTACGCCCACTACCGCAACGTTGACGACGTACTGCTCGAGGTGGAGGATGGCCTGCTTGCTGACCTCGCCGAGGTCACTGGGCGCGTGTCCGGCGGCGACCTTGCGAACATGGACTTCGCAGTCTTCCTGGACGAGACCCTCGGCTTCATCAGGGAGAGGTGGCGCGACTTCCACGCGCTCCTCGTCGACCAGCCGGACGCCCGCTTCGTCGCCAGGTGGAAGGAGGCCGTGAAGGCCAACTTCGCCCGGCGCTACCCCGGAGCCCGCATGCGTCAGAACTGGGACCTGGTGGCGGAGATGGCTGCCTCTGCGGTGATCGGCGCCTACACCTGGTGGATGGAACACCCGGACGCCGCCGGCGTCGAGGAGGCGAAGAGGCAGGTCGGGCGCGTTACCGCCGCGATTGTCTCGTCGCTTTGAGTCTGTGGGCAAGTGTGAACACGTTCCGCGAACGTGTAGTGTTCTCGTGCGGCTCCCTCGCGTTGAATGGTCCTAGGCGCAAAGCCGCGGACTAACGAGAGGAGCACCTCATGCCTGGCATAAAGATCCATGTCCTGCACACCGGCACCGTGTGCGTGTCGCCCGACCTGCCCTTCGGCGGGGACCACTGCAATCCCATCAAGGCGTCCGGCATCTTCCAGCCGCGGAAGGGCCGCCTGTGGCTACCGGTGTCGGTCTACCTGATCGAGCACCCCAAGGGCCTCTTCCTCGTTGACACAGGATGGGCGCGGGCCATGAGCCCCGCGGGTGTCTTTGACAAGAAGGCGCAGGTGAAGTCGCTCGGCTCGCTCGTGCTCTACGAGGTCAACCAGGGCCAGGTACCGCTGGGCCAGTGCGTTGACGAGCAGCTGGCCACATTGGGCATCAAGACCTCGGACATCGACGCGGTGTTGCTCACGCATCTGGACTGCGACCATGCCAACGGCATCGTGCAGGTGGCCGACGCCAAGCGCTTCGTGGTGGCTGCCGACGAGGTTCGTTTCGCAAGCAAGATCACCAACCGCGTGCGCTACACCAAGGACTGGTGGGGCATGGTCAAGCTCGACGAGTTCGAGTGGACGGGGAACTTGGGGCCGTTCGGCAAGTCCTACGACCTGCTCGATGACGGGTCCATCCAGCTCATCAACATCCCCGGTCACGCAGACGGTCTGTTCGCGGTGAAGGTGACCAACGAGGAGGGCAGGTTCGTCCTTCTCTATAGCGACGGCGGCTACGCGGCCAAGAGCTGGCAGGAGCAGATTACCAGCGGCATCGCGGCCGACAAGGGGCAGCAGAAGGCCTCGCTCGCCTGGATCCGCGAGCAGTCGCTCGATCCCCTGTGCGTGGAGTCACTCGCCAACCACGACCCAGACGTCGAGCCCCACGTCATCGAGCTGTAGGGAGGCGCGGAGATGAGCGAGAATCTCCGTGCCCTCGTGACGGGCGCCTCGGGCGGGCTCGGCGCCGAGATCGCGCGCGTGCTCGCATCCGAGGGCTTTGACCTGCTGCTCGTGGCGCGCAGCGAGCCCAAACTGCAGGCACTGAAGGTGGAGCTCGAGACCGCCCACGGCATCGAGGCACAGGCGTTCCCCTGCGACCTCTCCCGCGAGGACGCCGCGCTCGACGTGTACGACTGCGTGCTGGGGCGCGGCATGTGCATCGACGCACTCGTGAACAACGCCGGCTTTGGCGACTCAGGTGTCTTCCATGAGGCGGACTGGTTCCGTCAGCGCGACATGGTGCAGGTCAACGTGATTGCGCTCATGCAGCTCACGCGTCTGTTCGTGCCTCCCATGGTGAAGCGGCGCTGCGGCATGGCGCTCAACCTCTCGTCGGTGGCCGCGTTCTCGGCCGGCCCCTATATGAGCGTCTACTACGCGACTAAGGCCTACGTGCTCAGCTTCTCCGAGGCGCTCGCCGAGGAGCTCAGGGGGACTGGGGTCACCGTGACGGCGCTCTGACCCGGGCCGACGGCGACCGGCTTCGAGTCGGCGGCCTCCCTGGGGTCGGGCTCGACCATGTTTCGCCATGCGGCGAACGCCGCCAAGGTCGCGCGTGACGGCTACGAGGCCATGTGCGCCGGCAAGATCGTTTGCCTACAGGGGGCGTTCACCAAGGCGATGGCCTTCGGCTCGCGGCTCGTGCCACGCTCCGTCGCGCGCAGGGTGGCCATGAGGATGAATTGCTAGCTGCAATGCTGCCATGACATATCCGGCGCGCAGGCGAGGTGCATGGCGAGCTTTCTGGTCAATGCGGTGTTTCGCGAGACCGCGGGCACGGCCTGTCTCTTGCAAACCGTGCCCGTTGCCTTCCCTGCGCGCCGAAGTGGCGAGATTAGTTAGCCGCTACTTGCTCACGACGCTGATGCGCTGGCGGACGTGGTCGCCGGACTCGATCTCGTCGACCATTGCGATGGCGTACTCGGCATAGGAGATGGTGGATTCGCCGGCTGCGTTCAGCAGGAGCTCCTCGCCGCCCAGCTGGTACTCGCCTGTGCGCTCGCCGTCGGCCTGGAAGTCACCGGCGGGGCTCACGTAGGTCCAACGCACGTCGTCGCGGCCGCGCAGCATCTCGAGCAGC
>CACZRK010000123.1 GCA_902783515.1 uncultured Coriobacteriaceae bacterium
CCGCACCGATGACGAACACGCATGACACGGCGGACGAGCGCGAGGCCGCGCGGTCGGCCGTCGCGCGCGCGGGCGCCTCGCAGTCTCCCTCCGACGCACCCGCCGCCGCGCCCGTCCCCGCCCCCGCGCGCGGCGGACGCCCGGAGGCGGACCGGGACCCGGACGCCTTCGCGCCGGGGTTCACCGCCCGCAGCGCGTGGATGACGCTCGCGGTGATGACGGTGGGCATGGTCTCCTCGGCGCTCAACGCGACGTCCATGAACACGTCGCTGGCGGTCATCATGAACGAGTACGGCGTCTCGCCGAGCGTCATCCAGTGGGTCGTCACCTCGTACATGCTGTGCCTGGGCGCGATCACGCCACTTTCGGCGCACCTGCTCACCAGGTTCCGGGTGCGCACGCTGTTCTGCGCGGCGCTCGGGATCTTCTGCTGCGGCGCGGCGATCGGCGCGGTGCAGCACAACTTCGCGCTGTTCATCGTCGGTCGATGCATCCAGGCGGTCGGCAGCGGCATCTCGCTCCCCACGCTCCAGATCGTGACGTTCCGCGTCTTCCCCTACCACCGGCGCGGCGAGGCGAACGGCGTGACGATGGCGGCCGTGGGCATCGCCCCGGCGGTCGGGCCGGTGCTGGCGGGGCTTCTCACCGACACGATCGGGTGGCGCAACATCTTCGTCGTCACCGGCGCGCTGTCGCTGGTGAGCATGGGGCTCTCGTGGCTGATGCTGCGCCGCCTGCACGACGTGCCCGACCCGCAGCATCTGGACATCCCGTCGTTCGTGCTCTCCACGCTCACGGCGGTCGGCATCGTGTTCGGGTGCGCCAACCTCGGCACGTTCGGCGCGGCGTCGCCGCTCGCGTGGGGGCCCGCCGTCGTCGGCACCGCCCTGCTGGCCGTCTTCGTCCGCCGGGAGCTCGCCGTGCACGGCCCGCTGCTCAACGTGCGCGCGCTGCGCTGCGGCCCCTTCGCGCTGACCTGCGGGACCGTCGTGCTCACGCAGGGGTGGATCCTCGCCGTGAACGGCATGGTCTGCCTGTACGTCCAGGACGTGCAGGGCGTCTCGGCGACGCTCTCGGGCCTGACGATGCTGCCGGGCGCGGTCGTCTCCATGGTGGTCGCGCCGCTCGCGGGCCGCGTGCTTGACCACCACGGGCCTCGCCGCGTGGTGACGGTCGGCTTCGCCCTCATGATCCTCGCGACCTGGCTGCTCTCCGGCATGACGCCCGAGACGCCCCTGTGGCAGCCGACGCTGTTCCAGACGGTGCGATTCGCCGGCACCGCCTGCCTGCAGCAGATCCTCATGACGTGGGGCATCAGCCAGCTCGGCAACCTCACGCAGGGCACCGCGATGGCGAACTCCGTGCGCCAGCTGGGCGGGTCCGCCACCAACGCGCTGTTCTTCTCCATCATGGACGGGTTCATGGTGGCCTCAGGCGAGGGCGTCGCCATCACCGACACCTTCGTGGTCATGAACGTGACGCAGCTCGCCGTCGCGGCCGTGGTGCTCGGCCTCATGTACACGCGGATGCGGGCGGCGGCCACGCGGGCGTAGATCGGCGCAGGGAGGTCAGCCCGCGTCGTTTGGCTGCGTACTCATGAGTACGGTACTCTAGGGTACGGTACCCATGAGTACGCGAATGGGAGGCCCCATGTTCGTCGGACGCGAGCGGGAGCTGGCGGCGCTGAGGCGCATGTACGAGAGGGACGGCTTCCAGATGGCCGTCATCTACGGCCGAAGGCGCGTCGGTAAGACGTCGCTCATCAAAGAGTTCGTGAAAGACGAGCGGGTACAGCGAGTCCTCTACTTCACGGCACAGCAGAAGACGTCGCGCCAGAACCTGGAGCTGTTCAGCGCCGCGGCCTACGCCGCGTTCTCCCTCCCGGAGTCCCTCCCGGCCTTCTCGACCTGGCACGACGCACTGGCGTTCGTGGTCGAGAGGATTGCGTCAGAGCGGTCCGCCGCGCCGCTCGTCTTCGTCTTTGACGAGTTCCCCTATGCGGCCGAGGCCGACCCCAGCCTGCCGTCCGTCTTCCAGTCCACCATCGACCACGGGCTCAAGCAGACCAACGCGAGGCTCATCCTCTGCGGGAGCAACGAGGGCTTCATGGAGAGCGAGGTGCTCGGCGCCAAGAGCCCCCTCTACGGCCGACGGACGATGCAGATTCGGCTCAAGCCCTTTGACTATCTGGACGCGGCGCGCATGCTCCCCGGCCTGCCCCCCGAGGAGGAGCTCGCCTACTATGCCACCTTCGGCGGGACGCCGTACTACCTCTCGCAGATCGACTGCGGCCTGTCCTACGAGGAGAACGTGCGCTCGCTGCTCTTTGACACGATGGGGATGCTGTACGAGGAGCCCCTCATGCTGCTGCGGCAGGAGCTGCACGAGCCGGCCCTGTACAACTCCGTCCTCGACGCGGTCGGCACGGGGTGCACCACGCCCACGAGGGTCGCCGAGCGGGCGGGCGTGAACCCCAACTCCGTCGGCAAGTATCTGAGGACGCTCACGTCGCTGGGCATCGTCGAGAAGGTCGCCCCGTTCGGGGAGAGCGCGTCCTCGCGCGGCGCCCGCTACCGCATCAGGGACCCGTTCTTCGCCTACTGGTATCGCTTCGTGAGCAGGTACCTCGGGTCGATCGAGGAGGGCGTCGGCGCGGCCGCCGCGGGTTACGCGACGTCAGGGCCGGCGTTCACGACCTATATCGGCGGGCAGTTTGAGCTCGCCTGCCTGCAGTGGGTTCGACGGGAGAGCGCGGGGGGAAGGCTCCCGTTCACCGCGCTGGAGTTCGGGCAGTGGTGGGGCACCGATCCGCAGGCGCACGAGGAGACCGACATCGACGTGGTCGCCGCGAACAAGATCGAGCGCACGCTCCTCGTCGGCGAATGCAAGTGGCGGAACTCCTTTGACGAGACGGCCGCAATCGGGGCGCTCGAGCACCGCGCGACGCTCCTCCGGGGATTCACCCGGTGCTACCACGTGCTCTTCACGAAGCGG
>CACZRK010000124.1 GCA_902783515.1 uncultured Coriobacteriaceae bacterium
GGCGCCGTGATCGGCGTCGTGGTGGAGAAGGACGGCAAGGAGCTCAAGGTCAAGGCCAACGGCGGCGTCTGCCTGTGCACCGGCGGCATGGAGGCCAGCCGCGACATGATGGCCAACTACACGCAGACCCCCTACGTCAACCTGCAGGCCGGCACCATGAACACCGGCGACGGCATCAAGATGGCCGAGGAGGTCGGCGCCCAGCTCTGGCACATGAGCAACGTCTCGGGCTTCATGTGGTCCTACCAGAGCCCGTACCTGACCACCTGCCAGTCCCTCGCCTTCGGCTTCAAGCCGCTCGGCGTGTACGTCGGCCCCTCCGGCGCGCGCTTCCAGAACGAGACGGCGTACAACCGCCACGGCCGCATCAACATCGGCGGCCGCTGGATCATGACCCCGCTGCCCCTGCCGACGTACTACGTCTGCGACGCGAACGCCGAGGCGCAGGGCCCGCTCATGAGCATCTTCAGCGACGACAACTCCGCCGAGCTCGCCGACGGCCAGATCATCACCGGCGAGACGATCGAGGAGCTCTCGGCCAACATCCGCGCCGTCGGCAAGGCGCCCGACTTCAACGCCAACGGCGAGCTTGACGCGGCGCTCGCGAAGTACAACGCGCACTGCCATGCCAACGACGGCCAGGGCGAGGAGGACGACTGGGGCCGCATGTGCGACGTGCCCGTGGAGACCGGCCCGTTCTTCGCCGTGGAGCTCGGCCCGACGATGTACAACACGCAGGGCGGCCCGCGCCGCAACCAGTACGCCCAGGTCATCGGCATGAACAACCTGCCGATCGAGGGTCTCTTTGAGGGCGGCGAGATGGGCAGCGTCTTTGCCGACATGTACAACGGCAGCGGCAACCTGGGCGAGACGATGGTCTTCGGGCGCATCGCCGGCCGCAACGCCGCCAAGCGCGCGAAGGGTGAGTTCACGAGCCCGACCGAGCCCGTCCAGACCCACGAGGAGAAGCTGGAGGCCGAGCAGGCCGCGGCCGACGCGGAGAAGGGCGCGCTGAACGGCACGTACGCCGACGGCACCTACGAGGGCAGGGGCCAGGGCTACGGCGGCATCATGACGCTCTCCGTGACCGTGAAGGGCGGCAAGATCACCGACGTGCAGGTGGAGTCCGACGCTGAGACCGCCACGATCGGCAAGCTCGCGCTCCCCGACTACTGCCAGGCGGCGACCGAGGTGAGCAACCTGGACGACATCGACGTCTCCTCCGGCGCGTCCAACACGCTGCGCGGCTTCAAGGCCGCCATCGAGGACGCGCTGGCCAAGGCCTCCGCGTAAGGCGACGCCAGCGGCGGGGCGACCGGGTGCGCGGCGAGCGACCGTCGCGCCCCTGACCGCTCGCTGACCGCATGCCGGGCGTCTGCCGGCCACGTCGGTCGCGCCGACGCGCGTCGGCCGCGCAGGACGAGCAGCCCTGCCTCGTGCCCCCTCGTCGACGAATGTCTGACGAGGGGGCATGCCTATTTTATCGTCGCTATGACAAAGGCCTATACTGCATTCGCGAGCAATGCGCGACGGCAACACGGCAGAGTGAGGCGCGCTGGAGGGACACTATGGACATGCACGCACCAACCGACATCTACGGGCTGTTCGCGCACGAGGACGACTACCCCGACCTGGACGCCGCGGCGGCTGTCGAGCACCTGAGCCGCGCGCTGCGGTGTCGCACCGTGAGCCACGTGGACGTCTCGCTGACCGACTACGCCGAGTTCGACCGCCTGCACGAGCTCATCTATGCCTCCTACCCGCACCTCATGGCCCAGGCGACCGTGGAGACGTTCGGCCACAGCCTCCTGTTCACGATCCCCGGCACCGACGAGGGGCTCGCGCCCGTCCAGCTCATGGCGCACCAGGACGTCGTGCCCGTGGTCGCCGGCACGGAGAGCGACTGGACGCACGACCCCTTCTCCGGGCACGTGGACGAGGACTTCGTCTGGGGGCGCGGCGCGCTGGACATCAAGGAGATGCTCGTCGGCGAGCTGGAGGCCGTCGAGTACCTGCTCGCCCGCGGCGCCCGGCCGCGTCGCACGATCCTGCTCGCCTTCGGCGAGGACGAGGAGTGCCTGCAGCACGGCGCCAAGCGCATCGCGGCTGCGCTCGCAAGCCGCGGCGCGCGCCTCGCGTTCCTCATCGACGAGGGCGACTACGTCGTGACGAGCGGGGACGCCTACGGTGCGCCGGGCACCCTGTTCAAGCAGGTCCAGCTGGGCGAGAAGGGCTACTGCGACGTCCGGATCACCGCACGCGGCGCGGGCGGGCACTCCTCGCAGCCGTTCGGCGGCACGTCGCTCGGCCACGTGTGCGAGGCGGTCGCGCGCATCGCGGGCGCGCCCTATCCCGCGCGTCTCTCCCCGCTCACGCGCATGACGCTGCGCGCGCTCGCGCCGCACGTGACGCAGGGCGCGCTCGCCGGCCTGCTGGGCGACGTGGACGGCAACGCCGACGAGATCGCCCGCGCGTGCCTCGCATCCCCCAAGCTCTTCCCCCAGGTCACGACGACCATCGCCCCGACGATGCTCGACGGCGGCTCGCAGGCGTCCAACGTGATGCCGCACGACGTGAGCGCCGTCGTGAACTTCCGCCTGGACCCCGGCACGAGCTCGGCGGACGTCATGGCACGATGCCGGGAGCTCACGCACGACCTGCCGGTGGAGGTCGACTGGTTCCAGGACGTCGAGGAGCCCAGCCCCGCCGACGCGGGCGTGGGCGCCGAGGCAAACCTTGGCTATCGCGCGATCACGGACGCCGTCGCCCGCTACCTGCGCGACCCCGCGACCGGCGCCGGGCTCCCCGTGCTGCCCGCACTGGCCACCGGCAGCACGGACGCGCACGCCTACGAGGGGGTCTGCGACGCCTGCCTGCGCATGTGCCCGATGGTCACGACGGCCGCCGAGAGCGACCGCGGCGTCCACGGCACCGACGAGCGCGTCAGCGTGCGCGCGTACCTGCAGGGGATCCGCGTGTTCGTGCGCATCCTCGAGCAGACGTGCTTGTAGCCGTAGTGCGCCGGCGGCGGCACCTCGGCGCCCTCCGCAGCGTCGTCCGACCGTGCCTCATCACAAACGCGGGGCGTGCCGCGCATCGAGTGATGCATGTCTCCCGCATGGCCTCATATATGCTTCATATATGATGACGCGGGGAGTCTCCATAACTGACTCACGGGTACTCTCATACGATGCGCGACGCTCGTCCCTGCAGGTCAACCTCCTATGCGTCCCGATCGCTCTTGTGCTCACGACGGGTATGGCGCCCGTCGGCGCCAATGAGTCCGTAGCCGACGCCGCCGGCTTGGATGACGTCTGCGAAACGTGATCGCCCCAGCCACCAGCGACGCCAATCCCCTCGCCCGTCGTCGCGGCTCCCGAACAAAAGGACGACGACGCAGCGAGCGGCCACGTCGCGGACGCCAGTGACGCGACGAGCCCCGCGCTCAGAGTCCAGGTCACGCGCGGCGACGTCGCCCACTATTACCTGCCCGACGGCAACCTCGCACGCAGCATGCGCGAAATCATCGGTGACGACATCTACTGCTTTGACGCGTCATACGGCCATCTGATCACCGGCGGGCATCAGCATGACGGGCGTTGGTATTACTTCGATCCCGTACGCGGGTAGCGCATCACGCGCTCCAACTTTGTCGACTTCTGCGGCAAGGTCGTCTACTATGACGCGGACGGCGCGTAGCTCATGGGCACGGTCTGAACGGCGCCGGCGCTACTTTGACCGCTACGACAGACACATGGTCTTCGGCGGGCGCTACGTCAACGGCGAGCTGCGGTACTTCAGCCGCTACGACGGCAGGCTCACGGACACCTCCGACGCGATCTAGGCCTCCAGCGACTGGGACATGGCCAGTCTCGCGCAGTGGTACGCGAGCGACACGGGCAACCTCATCCTTGTCGACACCGCCTCCAACGTGGTGGGCGTCTACGAGGGCGAGCTCGGCAACTGGCGCGAGGCCAACTACTTCGCGTGCGCGGGCGACAAGCCCTCCACCCCGACAATCCACAGTGTGTTCTCGCTCGGCGTGGAGGGCAATTACTTTGACTCAGGAAACTGCCGCTGCTTCTACTACTCGCAGTTTGCCGGCGACTACCTGTTCCACAGCGTGCTGTACTACCAGATACCCGCGCTGATATGTCATGGACGGCACGCTGGGCGCCTCCGTCTCGCACGGGTGCGTGCGCCTCGCGCTCGGCGACGCCTACTACATCTACGCGTACGTCCCGTGCGGGACCACCGTGGTCGTCCACTGACGACACGCCGGTGGTCCCGTCGACGGCCGACGACCCCGTCTGACGACCCGTCCTGGTTAGATGAACGGGCGCCTGACGGCCGTGATCGCGCCCACGCCGTAGTGCGAGCCGATGCCGTTGATCTGCACCGAACCCGGGTACGCCTCGATGATGGTGTCATTGCCCAGGTAGATCGCGACGTGCCCGGGATAGAAGATCAGGTCGCCGCGCTGGCGGTCGCCGTAGTCGACCCACGCGAAGCGACCGTCCACGGACATGTCGTTGGCATAGTGGTCGTTGTAGTACATGTGGTCGGCGGGGTTGTAGCTGTCCCCGAGGTCCATGCCGCACGCATAGAGGCACTGCACCACGAGACCCGCGCAGTCGACGCCGACGCCAGGCGCGAGCGCTGCGTCCCACCAGTACCCGGTCCCCAGGTAGTCGTAGGCGCGGCTGATGAACGTCTCGATGCAGTCCTCGCGGCTCGCCCAGATGCCGATCTGCGACGGGGAGACGTAGTTGTACGGCGTGTCGTACGCCCAGGCGGGCAGCGTGACCGACTTGGCGCTCACCTGGAACGCCCAGGAGGGGTTCTGCCAGCCGGCCTTGACAAGCGCACCGCTTCCGGGTTCGAACGTATATGCAATGCCATCAATCGTCTGACTGCCATAGACCATCTGGCCAATGCTGTTGTAGTACACAGTCTTTGACGGCAGGTCTACGAACTCTTCCTCGGCGCGAGCTCCGCTACCCGGGTGCATGTAGTACCACGAACCGCCGCAGTACAGCTCGCCATACCACATTTGACCGATGCTGTTGTAATAGACGACCTTGGACTGGTCATTCGCGAGCTTATTCGCGACGCCGTCCAGGTAGACGCACTCGTCCTCGGCGCGCGCGCCGCTGAGCGGGTGCATGTAGTACCACGACCCTCCGCAGTACAGCTCGCCGTAGTGCATGGAGCCGTCGTCGTCGTAGTAGACGACCTTGGAGACCCCGCCCGCGAGCCCGTTCGCGGCGCCGTCCAGGTAGACGCACTCCCCGCGCGCCTCGGCGCCGCTGCCGGGCTTGAAGTAGCGCCACGCGCCGCCCAGCTCGAGCTCGCCGTAGTGCATGCGCCCGTCGCCGTCGTAGTAGACGGTCTTGGAGACGCCGCCCGCGAGCTTGTTCGCGGCGCCGTCGAGCGTGACGAGCTCGCCCTGGGCCCTGGCGCCGCCCCTGGCGGGGTCGAAGTAGTACCAGGCGCCGTCCAGCTCGCGCTCTCCGGTCGCCAGCGCGCCGTCCCCGGCGGGGTCCAGGTAGTACCAGGCGCCGTCGATGGACTGCGCGCCGGTGAGGCGCCGGCCCTGGCGGTAGTAGTAGGTCTTGCCGCCCTCGGTGACCCAGCCGTCCCTCGCGGCCGCCGCCTCGGATGCGGGCGCGGGCTTGGCGGCGGCCTTCGCTGCCGCGGATCCCGCCTTGGCGGCGGCGTCAGCCTCGGATGCGGGCGCGGACACGGCGGCGGCCCCGTCCTCCCCGGCCTTCGCGTCGTCAGCGGCCCCCGCGCCGAGGCCTTCGACCGGGTCTTCCGCCCCGGAGGGGTGCGTCCCCGCGGCCGCAGGGTCCGTCGAGGCCGACCCGGCGGCGGAGGCCGCGGGCACCGAGACGTCCGCGGCAGGCGCACCATCGACGGCGGCGCCGTCAGAGGCGGGGGCGTCGCCCGAGGGGCCCGCCGGCGCACTAACCACGTCGACGCCGTCGACGGCGTCGCTTGCAGTCAAGGTCGTCGCGACCTGAAGGGCAGCTGCGACCACAGTCGCCTCGTTCGTTGCGTCATGCGGCACTTCGCCCGTCATGTCCGCCGATTCCAGAGGGACGTCCGCGCCAAGCGCCGACGCCTCGTCGGCAAGCGCACTGGTCGCGCATGCTCCAGTGCCAAGCGCACCGACAAGCGAAAGCGAGAGAAACGTTCTTATTCCAATCCACCTATCCATGGGCACCCGAGCCTTCCTCCGCGGTCTCGGCGGGACAATGCTTGCCGCACATCTCTCACACGCGCATCAACCGCACGCTATGACCTGCGCCCCCACACAGAGCGCAGGACCCACGGGCGAGACAGTGCCCGCCCGTGGGTTCTCGATCAGGTACTGTGCCTGCATGCCGAGTCAGTGCGTGCTGAGGGGCGTCGTCTGGATCTCCAGGGGTGCGCTGCCCTTCGCGACCGTGATGTCATAGGTGACAGTCAATGGCTGCCCCGGCTCGAGGTGCAGCATTCCGCGCGCGACCTGATCCCCATACACCTGACCAAAATAGTAATTCTCGAACATGCTCGTGTCGCCCATCGTGAGCGTACCTCCGGCTGGCGCCAGGATGTAGAGGTACGTCAGCATGTCGCCGACATCATGCTTCTCCGGATTGTAGCCGGTGATGTAGTCGGCGTCCGTCAGCGCCTCCTCCGCAGTGGCGGTATTGGCAACCCTCGTGACGCACGAGTAGGTCACCGTTCCGTCGCCGTTGTCCACCGGGGCGCCGATATCGGTCGTCGAGTCAAGGTACCAATCGAACTTGCTCCAGGTCGCGTCGTTGAAGTAGATGCCGAGCGTCGGTCGTGACGGGTCGGTGCTCACCTCGCCGTCGATGCCGACGGACGTGACCGCCGCCTCCTCGTCGGAATTCGCCATCCACGCGAGGATGTGGCCGCTATCGGCAAGCTTGCGCAGCGATCCCAGCAACCCGCTATTCTTGACGTCGTCCGCGTTGAACGAGTGCAGCCTGCTAATGATCGCGTCGGCAGCCTCAACGAAGTACGCATCCGTCAGGGTTGGGTCCTCGGCGTAGTTGTTGTACACGTCATGCAGGATCGTCTGCGCGGTCGTCGTGCCCGTCAGAACGGTCCCGTCAGACATTTCCACGTCACCAAGGGCAGCGACGAGCGCCTGCAGCACGAAGGGATCAACCGCGATCACGCCGTCAAACGTGACGCCGTGGTCGCGCGCCCAATACTGGTTCAGCAGATTCGCGACGTGTGGGAAGCTCGGCAGGTAGGTCGTGTTCTGGATGACGACGCCCGCAGAGGGGCCAAACGTGAGAGCCTCGTCCTCGCTGAGGGGGAACGGATCCGCCTCGCCAGAGCTCGCGTCGATGAAGTCGCCGGCCGTCATGATGTCACCCATCGTGAGTCGGCCGTTCTCGAGCGAGATCGCCATCATCGCACCCGGCATGCCGCCCGTCGCGCGCACCTCGGCATTGTTCTGGGCAACCACAAGATACGAGCGCCGCCCGTTGCAGCCGAGCATGTCGGGGAGCACGGCAGCATAGGGGGCGTAGGTCGCGATCGTCTCATTGGCGCGCGTCAGGCCGTCGCGCACCTTCGCGAGCCCATTCTCGAGCTGCGCGACATGGGGGGCGCTGACCCCCTGGACCACGTCGCTGGCGCGCTCGATGCTCGGGGCGAGCTGCCCAACGAAGTCGCACCACGCCTGCAGCGCCTCCCCGTCGATCGCCCCGTCGGAGACGAGGGACGAAAGGGGATGCGCCTGCGCGAGCGTCGCGGCCGGATCAAGCACGCCGTCAACAAGGACGTCCGCCGCACTCGCCAGAGCCTGGGCGGCGCGCACGTCCTGACCGATGGCCGGCAGACGTGACGCGACGGACCATTCTGCCGCGTGCAACTCCTCGTTCATGTCATCGACTGCGTCGCTGATGCCCTGTCGTCTCGCCTGGAGCTCGGTGAGCGCCGCATCGTACTGCCCGGCCTGGGCCTGCGACAAGATGCCCTGCACCTCACTCGTGAGCATGCCGACCTGCCCCTGCAAGGTGCGAGCCGACGTCATCAGCCGAACGCCGAGTGCGGCGCAAGCCACGGCAATGACGAGGACGACCGCGACGATGACGAGCGCGATGACGCGCCCCCTGCCGTGATGTCCACCGTCGGCGTAGTGCCCCGGGTGCTGCGGGCGCGCACTCGACGGCGCGGTGTCCTGTCGATGGTCGCTGTACCTAGCCATGCAAGTTCCCTCCACGCAACATGCGGTCGCGCACCGAGCTCATATCAGTGCGCCCTTACAAGGTCATCCCAGTCGTCCTGCGTCCCCAGGAAGAGGTCAAGATCGAGGTCGGAGCTTGAGTAGCCGGCTATGCCGTTGCTCGACGAGTACTGATAGATGATGGGCGCGTCCCATGCGCCAAAGTCGCCCGAGGATATGAGCGCGCCGTCCTGCCATCCCGTTGGAATCGACCCGTAGTAGTACGCCGCGACCCAGAGCGGGTGATCGGCGGCGATCGCCGAGAAGTCCTGCTCCTGCGCAACGCTCAGCGACATGTAGATGCCCGCGTGCTTCCCCGTCCGCTCGTACACCCGGTCGAGAAAGGCCTTCGCCCATTCCGGTCCCTGCTCCATGACGGCAGGCTCCTCGTAGTCCAGGAACAAGGCGGCCTTCGACGCCAGCGAGCCGACCGTGTCCACGAAGTGGTCCGCCTCGGCGACGGCGTCGTAGCCGTCCGCGTAATGGTAGATCCCAAGCTTGCGGCCAACGGCGATCGTCTGGTCCACGAAGTCCTGAAACGAGTCGTTGACGTATGCAAGCCCCTCGCTCGCCTTCGCGATCACGAAGGAGGCGCTCGTCGCGGCGATCCTGATGCCACGCTGGTAGCTTGCGATGTCTATCCCGTTCAGGCCAGGCGCGAACGACCTGCCGAACGCCTCGTCCCCACCCGCGAGCGTGCCGTCTTCGTTTGCGTGAACGGCGTGCACGCCATTGCCCGTGACGATCCACAGGTCAGCGCCGGTCACCAGCGCGCCGGACCCGTACGTCTGGTAATACCAGTCACCGTCAAAGCGATGGAGGCCAAACACCATCTCGCCGCCAGCGTCATAGAAGACCGTCTTTGGCCCGCTCGCAAGATAGGCGCCGGAAAGACGCACGAACTCGTTCTGCGCCATCGCGCCAGAACCGGGCTTGAAGTAGTGCCACGCACCGCCCAGCTGCTGCTCGCCGTAAACCATCCGGCCGCCCCCGTCGTAGTAGACGGTCTTGGAGAGACCGCCCGCCAGATCGTTCGCCGCGCCGTCAAGGTAGACGAACTCGCTCTGCGCCATCGCGCCGCTGCCTGGCTTGAAGTAGCGCCAGGCGCCGTCGACCTCCCGCTCGCCGTAGACCATCCGCCCGACCTCGTCGTAGTAGACGGTCTTGGAGACGCCGCCCGCCAGATCGTTCGCCATGCCGTCAAGATACACGAGCTCGTTGCGCGCGATCGAC
>CACZRK010000125.1 GCA_902783515.1 uncultured Coriobacteriaceae bacterium
GCCTCTATGGCGCGTCGCTCCTGGTTGATCGCCTCGAGTCGTGCCGCGAGCTCCTCGGCGCGCTGGGGGTCCTCCTCCATGAGCAGGCGCAGGGCGATGGCGGGGTCGGCCATGCGGCCGGCCGAGTTGAGGCGTGGGATGAGCGAGAACGCGAGCTCGTCGGCGGTGAGCGTCTCCAGCGGGTGACGCGACTGCGCCGCGAGCGCCACGAGGCCGGGGCGCGTTGACGCGTTGAGCCGCCGCATGCCGTCGGCGACCAGCGAGCGGTTCTCCCCCGTGAGCAGCATGAGGTCGCTCACGGTGCCGAGCGTCGCGACGTCGGTATACTCGCGCCACAGGTCGGGCTCGCCGCGCAGCTCGCCCAGGCGGCACACGATCTTCAGCGCGACGCCGACGCCGGCGAGCTCGCGCGAGGGGCAGTCCGGGTCAAGCTTGGGGTCGCACACCGGGACGCCCCGCGGCACGAGGTCGCTCGGCTCGTGGTGGTCGGTGATCGCGACGTCGATGCCGTCGGCGAGCAGCTCGGCGACCTCGTCCCTCCCCGCGATGCCCGTGTCCACCGTCACGATGAGGTCGGGGCTCGCCATCTCGCGCAGCCGGGTGAGCGCCGCGCGCGACAGCCCGTAGCCCTCGTCAAAGCGCCGCGGGATGAAGGGGGTGACCTCAAGGCCGAGGTGCCGCAGCGCCGTCGTGAGCAGGCAGGTCGCGGAGATGCCGTCAACGTCAAAGTCGCCGAAGATCGCCGTGCGCTCATGGCGGTCGATCGCCGTCGAGAGGCGCCGCACCACCTCGTCCAGCCCGGGGATGAGCGCGGGGTCAAGCCAGTCGCGGTCAAGCGAGGGGTGCAGGAAGCGCCGGACGTCTTCCTCCCCGGAAATGCCGCGGCCCGCCATGATGCGGGCCACGAGCGGCGTGACGTGCGCCTGCCGCCGAATCTGCTCGGCGACAGGCGCGTCATAGTGCGCGATCTCCCAGCTCCGGCTCGTGGCCAGGGCGGACATCAGCGCACCTTCCCGGAGTTCTTCTTCTTGGGGGCCTTCGGCTTCTGCGCCGCGGCGGCGGGCTTGTGCGACGCCGCGGGCTCAGGGGCGGCCTCGTCGGCGCCGGCGTCGGCCACGGACGTGTCCGCCTCAGCGAGCTCCTCCACGGTCGTGCCTGCTGCGGCAGCCCTCAGCTGGGCCTTCTCGCCGTACAGCTCTTCGGCGCGACGCCACTCGGGCTCGCGGCCCTTCCAGATCGCGTAGAGGGGCGCCGCGATCGCGATGGAGGAGTACGCGCCGAACGCCAGGCCGATCAGCATGGCGAACGCGAAGCCCTTCAGGGTCTCGCCGCCGAAGATCAGCATCGCGATGACCGGCATGATGCTCGTGAGCGTTGTGTTGATGGAGCGGATGATGACCTGGTTCTCGGCGAGGTTCGTGATCTGCAGGGCGGTGCGGTGCGTCGCGTCGCGGTAGGTGCGAATGTCCTCGTTCACGCGGTTGAAGACGACCACCGTGTCGTACAGGACGAAGCCCATGATCGTGAGCAGCGCCGCGACCACGTTCGGCGTGACCTCAAAGCGCGTCCACGCGTACACGCCGACGACGATGATCATCACGTGGAGCAGCGAGACGACGGCCATGAGCGACATCTTCAGCTCGTAGCGCCACGAGACGAAAACGACGATCAGCGCGATGACGACCACGAAGGCGACGATGGACCCGCGCGTGACGTCGGCGCCCCAGTTCGGGCCGATCGTCGTGACCGTGTAGGAGTCGCTCGCCAGCCCCAGGCTCGTCGCGACGTCGGAGGCGATGCGGCTCGCCTCCGTCGGGTCAGTCTCGGAGGTCCCGACGAGGAAGCCCTGCGTGCCGTTGCTGTCCGTGGTCTGGACCGACGCGTCACCGGAGCCGGCGTCCGCGAACGCCTGGCGCATGTCGGAGAGCGTGATGGCGCCGGTATCGTTGAAGGACACCTGCGTGCCGCCGATGAACTCGACGCCCAGGTTCACGCCGCCGCGCGCGATGAGGCCGACGATGGCGGCGACGACCAGCGCGATGGAGATGCCGAACAGGACCTTGCGGTACTTGACGAACTGGATCTCATGCGAGAAGTGGCTACGCATCGAGCTCGCCCCCCTTCTCGGGCGCGGCATCCCTTGCGGACGCGCGGCCCTCCTCGATGTCGCGGCGCACGCCCCAGAAGCCGGGATGACGCTCGATGGCGCCGCGGCCGAGCAGGCGAAGCATCGGCGTCGTGTAGCACAGCAGCGTGACGAACGAGCAGACGACGCCGAGGGCGAGCGTGAGGCCGAAGCCCTTGACCTGACCGATGCTGAGGAAGAACAGGCCGAGCGCCGAGATCAGCGTCACGACGCCGGCGTCGATCGCGGTGCGGATGCCGTGCTTGGAGCCGCTCACCGACGCCGTGCGGACGCCGCGCCCCATGCGTAGCTCCTCGCGGAAGCGCTCGAGCACGAGGACCGAGGAGTCCGTCGCCGTGCCGATGGTGAGCACGACGCCGGCGATGCCGGGCAGCGAGAGCGCGAACACGCCATTGGCGCTCAGGAACGCGAGGAGGCCCAGGTACACGATGCCGAACACGACGAGGCCGCCGGAGATGACCATGCCGAGGCCGCCGTAGAACAGGCACAGGTAGGCGATGACCACGCCGAAGCCGATGAGGACGGCAACGAGACCCTCGCTCAGCGAGTCCTGGCCGAGCGTCGGGCCGACGACGCGCGACTCGGAGTACTCGAGCGTCACAGGCAGCGAGCCGGACTGCAGCACGCTCTGCAGCGCCTTCGCGTCGTCGAGTGAGTAGTTGCCGGTGATGGCCACCTGGCCGTTCGTGATCTCGCTCTGCACGGCGGGCGCAGAGTTCACGACGCCGTCCAGCACGATCGCGATCTGGCCGTGCGTGGGCGCGAGCTCCTTGGAGACCTCGGCGAACTTCTGGGTGCCCTCGCTGTTCAGCGTGAGGTCAACCTCGTAGGTGCCGCCGGTGCTCTGCTGCGAGATGGTGACGTTGCGGATGTCGTCACCGGTCATGAACGCCGTGTAGGTGCCCGGCGTCAGCTCCACGTCGGACTGGCCGCTGTTGATCTTGAGCAGCGCGTCCTGGTCGGCGACCTGCGTGAGGTCGACGAACTCCAGAAGGCCGGTCGTCCCGATCGTCTGGATCGCCTGCTCCGCGTTGGTCGCGCCAGGGATCTGCACGAGGATCGAGGTGCTCCCCTGCTGCTGCACGGTCGCCTCGCTCGCGCCGAGCGAGTTCACGCGCTCCTGAACGATCTTGACGGCGGTCTTCATGTCGTCGTCGGTCACCGCGGAACCGTCGGGCTTGCTCGCCGTCATGACGACGGAGACGCCGCCCTGGATGTCAAGGCCCATCGTGATCTTCTGGCCGAGCGGCGTGAAGCCGATCACGCATATGACCAGCACGACCGCCAGGGCGATCAGCGTCCCGGCATAGCGCTTGACGTCCTGCGGATAACGGCCGCGGCGACGGCTGCGGCGCCGACGCGGGGCGGCGCCTCCCGACGCCTTCGCCCATTCGCGTGCCGCGTTCGTGGAGCCCTCGGGCCCGCGAGCATGCTTGTCATCAGTCTCTGACATGGACACCTTCTTACTACGAATCAGGCGGGCCTGGCCCGCCCTGCGACAGTCAAGGGCAAATTATAGACAGACGCCCCGCTGCTCACGCCCCAAAATGGCGCGCGAATCACGCGCGCTACGAGACGTGCGCGTCCGCCGGCGCGCCCCTCAGTAGTCGTTGGCGGCCTCGGACGCCATCCAGTCGCTCACGAACGAGCCATAGTGGCCATCGACGATCGCCGCGCGCGCACGGCGCATCAGGTCGGTGAGGAAGTAGATGTTGTGCATGCCGAGCAGGATGCCACCGAGCATCTCCTTTGAGAGCACGAGGTGCCTGATGTAGGCGCGCGAAAAGCCGCCGGTGCAGACCGGGCAGGTGCACGCGTCGTCCAGCGGGCCGGCATCGTGCGCGTAGCGTGCGTTGCGCAGGTTCATGCGCCCATGGAACGAGAACGCCGAGCCCATGCGCCCCGTGCGCGTCGGGAGCACGCAGTCAAACATGTCGATGCCGCAGGCCACGCCGCGCACGAGCGTCGTCGGGTTGCCGACGCCCATCAGGTAGCGCGGCTTCGTGCGCGGCATGTGCTCGCTCACGAGCGGCTCGAGGGTGCGGAACATGACCTCGTGGTCCTCGCCCACCGAGTAGCCACCGATGCCGTAGCCGGGGAAGTCGCCGCAGGACTCCAGGTGCTCGAGGCTGCGCAGGCGCAGGTCCATGTGCATGCCGCCCTGCACGATGCCGAACAGCGCCTGGTCGGGACGCGTGTGCGCCCTGAAGCAGCGGTCGGCCCACGCGCTGGAGAGCTCCACCGCCCGCTCGACGAAGGAGCGCTCCGCCGGGTAGGGCGGGCACTGGTCAAGCTGCATCACGATGTCGGCGCCGAGCTTCTGCTGGATGTCCATGTTCGTCTCGGGCGTCCAGAAGACGTGCGAGCCGTCATAGTCGTCCACGCGGAACTCCACGCCGTCTGCGCGCAGCTTCACGAGGTCGCCGTGCGAGAACACCTGGAAGCCGCCCGAGTCGGTCAGGATCGGACGGTCCCAGTTCATGAACGCGTGCAGCCCGCCGAGCTCGGCGATCGTGTCGGCGCCCGGGCGCATCGCGAGGTGATACGTGTTCGCGAGCACGATCTGCGCGTTGAGCTCCCGCACCGTGGACGGCAGCATGCCCTTGACCGTCGCCTTGGTGCCGACGGGCATGAACACGGGGGTCTGGATGTCGCCGTGCGCCGTGTGGAACACGCCGGCGCGCGCGTGCGTGGCCGGGTCCTCCGCCACGATCTCGTAGGTGAACAGCTTCTTGTTACTCTCCGGCATGGACGCCGCCTCTCGTGTCATTCCGTCTTGATCCGCACGCGACGCCACGCGCCGCGGCCACCGCCCCTGTGGCACGCCGGCTGCGGCGCTCATGGCGTCGGTCGTCTCGTTTCCTCCTCCGAAGATACCAGCATGCGCCGTCATTCGCGCCGAGGCCGCATTCCAACAACGGCCTTACACACCGACCGAGACTGCCGCGGCGATCATTCCCGCACGTAGATGGCACCGGAGCCACGCCGCTGTTCGCACGTCGTCAGACCATCTTGCCAATCTGCCTCCCCAGCAGCGACCACGTCTCGCGCCCGCGCCACGATGGCGTGACCACAGCGGATCTCGAACGAACGGGAGGCGGCCATGGACAGACCCGGAGACGGAGCCGCGCACAGGGGCACGGGGCAGCCCGTGCGCGCGAGAGAGCGCGCAGGGGCGCGCGGACGATGGGGCGCGACGCTGGCGGCGCTGGCGCTTGCATGGGGCTTGGCGGGCTGCGTCGTCGCGAGCGACGCGAGCGCGTTGGACGCGACGACGCTCGATCCGGGCGTGACCGTCACCGTCGGCGCGCTGGCAGATGCCACGGACGCCGACGCGACCGTCGGCGCGCAGGCGGCGCCCACGGTTGACAAC
>CACZRK010000126.1 GCA_902783515.1 uncultured Coriobacteriaceae bacterium
CGCCGCGCTGGCCGCCACCAACGTCTACAACGTCGCCGGCGCGCGCGCCGAGGCGGCGGCGCACGGCCCCGCGAGCTTCAAGGTCGCCTTCATCGACGAGCTCTACCGCGCGACGGCCGCAGACGTCGCGCACGCCGACTTTGACGTCCGGGAGGCGTAGGGGCTCATGAACACGCTGGTTGCCGTCGCGATCGCACCGTTCGGCGAGGGCGAGGAGCTGAGCACCTACGTCGCGGAGGCGATACGCGTGATCCGCGCCTCGGGGCTGCCCTACCACACCTCGTCCATGTTCACGGAGATCGAGGGCGACTGGGACGCGGTCATGGCCGTCGTGCGCGAGGCGACGTTCGTGCTCGCCGAGCGCGGGGTCCGCACCGAGGTGATCCTCAAGGCGGACATCCGTCCCGGCCACACCGACATGATGGACGAAAAGGTCAAGAAGATCGACGACATTCTGGGCGCCCCGCAGCATCGGCGGCAGTCCGGCGAGGACTTCTGACCTTTTTGCGCCACCTGCCGCGACGTCCGCGCCTCGCCGCGCACGCCGCGCCCACGCCCCTACAATTCGTCTGGAGGCGCGGGCGCGGTCGCCCGGCCATCTCACGGCACGTCACGGAAGGCCCCTCATGGCGAACATCACGGCAGGCAACGAACTCTATCTGTACCAGCTCCTCAGGCGCGAGCTCGGCGTGCGCCGACAGGCGAACATCACGCGCGTCGAGGAGGTCCTGGCCGCCGACGGCATCTCGCCCGAGGTCATGGGCTTTGACGACGTCCGCGCGCTCCTCGAGGCGCTGCCGAGGGTCGTGGAGGTCGTGACCTTCCGCAAGGGCAACACGTACGCGATCGTGCGGCCGAACCCCGCCTGGGACGAGCTCCTTGACCGCCTGGCAGACGCGGAGGGAAAGGCGTCGCCCGCGCCGCAGACGTCCGCCCGCGGCGCCTGGAAGGCCAAGGCGCGCGGCAAGGACCTGCGCCCCGTGAAGCCGGTCGCCCGGCGGCGGCGCGCGAAGGCGGCGAAGGGGGCGACCGCGGCGGCCCAGGGTGTCGACCGCGACCCGTCCGTCGCGAAGACGCCGCAGGCAGAGGTCGTCGAGAGGACCGTCGACGACCATCCCGCCGCGCCCGCGCCCACGCCCTCACCCGCACCCATGGCCGCACCTGCGCCCATGGCCGCACTTGCACCCAAGCCCACGCCCGCACCCACGGACGGCGAGGCGGCGCAGGCTGGCGCGGAGGCGCCTGACGCAGATGCGCCGAGCGTCGCGGAAACGCAGGCGGACGCGGAGTCGCACGTCGCTGCGGAGGCACCGGCCGTCGCGGGAACGCAAGCGGACGCGGAGTCGCACGTCAACGCGGAGACGCCGGCCATGCCTGCCGAGACGCCCGAGGCGCCGGCCGCCGACAAGACCGCCGCCCCCGATCCCGCGTCCGAGCCCAAGGGCGAGACGCTGCCCGCGCACGCGGCGTCGGTGACGACGACGCGCGCCGTCGACCCGCAGCGCGGCCTTCCCCAGGACTTCGCGCGCGAGGTCTTCATCAAGGGCGGCGCACTCCTCATCCTGAACCAGATCCTGCCGCTCGGCGTGGACATCACGCGCGTGCTCGACGAGGACTGGCGGGCGGCGCGCGGGGCCGGCGCCTACGAGGGCGATCGCGGCGAGGCCACGTTTCCCCTGCGGTATCTGCGACCTGACGGCGAGACGCCGATCCGCGTCACCATCCGCCGCACCATCGGCACGCCGCGCGGCGCCGCCTGGGCGCTCACGAAGGTCGACGGCGACGACGGCTCGCTCGGCGCGCACGAGACCGGCGGCATCGAGGGCGCCGACCTGCTGCACGGCGGGGCGTGGCTGAGCCTGCTGCCCGCCGGCCAGCGGGCGCGGGCGGCCTCGACGAGCCCCCTGCGCGAGCTCGCGCAGTTCGCGATCTTCGGCTCGCTTGACGAGGACCTCCGACAGCTTGCCGACATCGTCGCGCCCGAGCGCTGGGACCTGCCCGTTGGTGGCGCGACCGGACCCGACGGGCGGCGCGTGACGCTGCTGCGCGAGTATCTCGCCGACACGCTTCATCACGTGCTGGCGCAGGGCGCGCTCGCCGTCTCCGCCGACGGCTCCTTCGCCGCGTTCGACACCAACCTGCAGACGCCCTCGCGTGACGACGTCTTCGCCTGCTTCGAGCAACGCGCTGGAGACATCCCGTGGGCGTTCTCCGGCTTCACGACGGCGACGGCCGGGCTGACGGGCGAGGTCGACCGTCTCGGCGCGACCCTGCTCGCCCGCCTCGGGACGCCGCCCGCGCCCGTGCCGTACGTCTCCTCGCTCGCCGACGTGTCGCTTCCCGCGGGCGTCCGGGTGACGCTCGACGCCGACCTCGCCAGCCGCCTCGGGCCGCAGGCGCAGGTCGCGCTCGCGCGGACCGTTCGGCGCGCGCGGGCGAGCTACCGCGTCGTCACGCCCGCCTACGACCCGCATGGCGACTGCCTCGTACTGCTGGCACCGCTTGCGCTTGACGACGACGGACGCGACGACGGCGCGCTCGTCCTGCGCCACGCGCAGGACGGCGCCCTCGTCGGCGACGCGGTCGCACCGCTTCCGGCCGCCTACGCCTGCGCGCGCGTCGTGAGCGCCGAGCTGCCCGCGTGGCTCACCGCCGGCATGGCAGGCACGACGGGCGACCCCGAGGGCGACCACCAGCGCGCATAGCGCGGGCCTGCGACCCCAGGCCGGCGGCACGACCG
>CACZRK010000127.1 GCA_902783515.1 uncultured Coriobacteriaceae bacterium
CCGTTCCCCGACGTGCTGCGCGCCCGCCCCGTCGCCGAGAACCTCTCGGTGCCAAGCCTGGCGGACGCCGACCGGAAACGCGCGGAGCGTACCGTGAGGGTGCTCGCGTGCGCCGTGTACGCGCTCGCCGCCATCGCGCTGGTCGCGCTGCTGCGCGTGCCGGTCGTCTCGCTGGTCGCGGGCATCGCCTGCCTGGTCGCGGACGCCGCGCTGCGGAAGAGGGACGTGCGGGGCGCGCACGTCGGCGCCGCTCGCGCTTCGGGAGCCGCCGCCCTTGCTGTCCTGCTGGGCGCGCTGTATGCCCTTGTCCCGTAGGGTGCGCTTGCCGCGTGACGGGACGTCTCGACCGCACCGGCGAGGGGGCGTCCCAGGCCCTCTGCCGGCAACCACACGATGAGAGCCTGAGAGACCGGAGGGCAGACGGTGAGCGACCGCGCATCTGACATCACATCTACGTCTGTCGATGTAACGTCGACACAGCGAAGCCTTCGGCTGGACGGCCACGCCGTCTGGACGCGCCTCGAGCCGCTGCCCGGCCAGCGTCGCGACGACGTCTTTGCCTGCGTCACGCGCGGGCTGCCGATGCCGCCCGAGGGCCTGGCGTACGTCGTGCGGCTCATCGGCGACGGCGGGGACGGGGGCGCACGAGAGGTGCGCGTCGTCGGCTACGTCGACCGTCACGCCCGCGCATTCGAGGCCGACGGGCCTCTCGGCATGGCGCCTGCGCAGGCGCCCGACGTGGTGATCAAGCGCTTTGCCGGCACGAACCGCGGCTGCGTCGAGCTGTCGGGGGCGGGCTTCGCCGTGAGCGACGACGTTCCGGTCGCCGAGGACGCGGCCGACGCCGACGCCCCCGAGGCCGCGCCTGCGGCCAAGGCTTCCGCCGCTCAGAAGCCCGCGCCTGTCGCGCGCGAGGCCGCCGCCGCGGCGTCCGAGCCCCGGCGCGTCGCCGACGTGACGTTTGCCGCCAACGGTGACGCGACCTTCTCCAACACGCGCGTCAACCTGGGGGCCAACGCCCGCGCGCTGCCGATGCCGGAGGCGGCGGCGCTTGCGTTCGTGGCGTTCTCGCTGCTGCCGCGCCAGCAGCACGTGAGCCTCCAGATGATGAACGTGGCCGACGTGATGAGCGTCCTGACCTCGTCGGACGACCTGTTTGCCGTGGTGGACCAGGTGCTCGGCGCGGTCGGCCGCGCCGCGCGCCACCCGCTGCTCAACCCGCCGGGGATCCTGCTGTACCTCGCGCACCTGCTGCGCGCCGCGGGGATGGAGGGCGCGACGCCGGTCGACGTGGCGGACCCGAACGCCCGCCCGATCCTGCCCCCGGGCATCTCGATCGCCTCGCCGTTCGGGCTCATCTCGGCCGACGCGCTCAACGCCGTCGAGGGCGGGCCGCAGCTGCCCGAGGTCTACCTCGTGCGCACCGTCGACTACGCCGACATGTTCTACGTGGCGTTCCGCGCCGACCTCGTGAGCGCGCGCGGGCGGCGCATGCTGCTGGAGACCGAGAGCGCCATCAACCGGTTCCTGCTCATGGCGCGCACCCTCGAGCGCCGCGGGACCCTAGAGACCGCCACGCAGGCGCAGTGCGCCGAGCTCGACCGCTGGCTGGTGGACGACGTCCTGCGCCAGCTGGACGATCGCCCCGCCGACGGTGGCGCGACGGTCGAGACGATCGAGAGGGTCGAGAGCGCCGCGGGGGCAGCTGGGGTGGCCGCGGGCGCGTCGCGCGCGGCCTCCGCCGACCGTCTCGACGGCGACGACGACACCGCGGCCCAGGACACCGACCTGGAGATCCGGATCGCCTTCGCGCAGGCGTGCGAGGCGCTTGTGCTGCCGTACCGGCTGGAGTATCGCTTCCGGCTGGGCGAGACGAGCGACCACCTGTACGTGGACGCCTCGGCGCCCGCGGCCACCCTCATGCCGTGTGACGCCTACGACCCCGAGACCCACGCGTGGGGCGCCCTGTCGCAGGAGGACGTGCAGGCGGCCGAGTCGCGCTACGCGGCACACGTCGCGCTGCTGCTCGGCCTCACGGGCCTGCGGGTGAGCGCTCGCCTCGCGGCGGTCACCGTCAACGTCTGGCGCGACGCGCGGGCGGGCGACCGGCAGGACGCGGTGAGCGCCGGCGAGCAGGTCTGCGCGCTCTCCGTCGCGTTCGATCGCGAGCGCATGGCGCGGCTGCTCCGCGCGCACGAGGCGTTTGACGACGCGGCGAGCGGCGCGTCGGGGGCGATCGCGTGGTGCGCGCGGGAGCCGTTCGAGGCCGTGCGCGCCTTCCCGCACGCCTACGTGA
>CACZRK010000128.1 GCA_902783515.1 uncultured Coriobacteriaceae bacterium
CGAGCGATACTCCTCGATGCGGGACTCGGGGCACACGACCACGATGTGGCCGACCTGGCTCACGGCGTCAAACGCCTGCAGGCTCCAGGTCAGCAGCGGCTTGCCGAGGATGGGCATGAGCTGCTTGCCGCCCGGGCGGCCCAGGCGCTCGCCGGACCCGCCGGCAACGATGACCGCCGCGACGTCCGCCTTCTTGCCCACGACGCCGCGGCCCTGCGGGGCCGGCTCGGTCGCGTGGCGCGCCTCGTCCCGCACGATCTCGCGCGCGACCTCGCGCGCGATCGAGGGGGGCTCGATCACCGTGTCAAGAATCGCGCGCGGGGCCACTCCGTCGTTTGATTGCATCGTCACGCGCCTACCCTTTCCTTCCCCACATCCGATACAGGCTGCTCACGAAGACGGCGGGGTTGCCCACGCCGAGCTCGCCAAGGCGTCCCGGGTCGTCCGCCGCGGCGTGCATCAGGCCCGGCAGGCTCCCGTATGCGGCGGAGACCCGCTCGGCCGCCTCGCGCGTCAGCGACGCGGCGCGCGAGATCGCACGATGCCCGCGCGCCGTCAGCACGTCCTCGTCATTCAGGCCATCATAGCCGAGAATGCGCGCGACGCGCGGCGGCGACGCCATCTCGGCGGGATCCAGCACGGCGAAGTCCCGCCTCACGCGGGCCGCCTCCTCAGGCGAGGGGTCCCGGGCGTAGTCGCGCACGGCGAGGGTGTACTGCTCCCCCATCCCGCTCGTGAGCTGCTCGAGCTGGGCACGAACGAGCCTGCCGTCGATGCCCAGCTGCGGCAGCAGCTCCCGGATCTCGTCGGCGGCGTCCGAGAGCAGCTGGAACGCGCCGAAGACGCGCGTGATCTCGCGAAGCGTCACCACGTCGTCAAACTCCAGCACCGTGAGCCTCGTGAGCAGCACGTCCAGCGAGTCGCGGCTTGACTGCAGCGCCGCCACGCGCTGGCTCACGCGACTCGCGAGGTCCGCCGCGGCGCGCAGCTGGAAGCTGTGCCCGCCCACGTGGATCCCCACCACCTGGCGACGCTCGGACACGGCGATCACGATCGCGTCGGTCGCCATGCTCACGCGGGCGGCCGTGCGATGGCGCATGCCGGTCTCCGAGGTCGGCAGCGAGGGGTCGGGGTTCAGGTGGAAGTTCGCGCGGCGGATCACCGTCACGTCCTCGTCGATCACGACGGCGCCGTCCATCTTGGAGAGCTCGAAGAGGCGGTTGGCAGTGAACGCGATGTCCAGCGGGAAGCCGTCGTTGCCCGACGCGAGCACGCGGTCCGTGTCGCCGATGCAGATGAGCGCGCCGAGGTGCGCGGCGAGGATCATATCGATCGCCTCGCGCAGCGCCGTGCCCGGCGCGGTCAGCCGGATGGCGGCGTCCATGCGCTCGTGCGCCTGCTGCCTGTCCACGCCGCCTCCCCTCGCCCAACCCGTGCGCCCGTCCTCGTGCTGCTGCCGCATATGATACGGCCGCGGCGCACCTGCAGCGGGCACCGCGGCCGTTCGTGGGGACAATCTATCGACGCAATCTATAAACCGGCGGCACGTGGGGCGCACGGGGCGCCCCGCGAGCGCGAGGCGCGCGCCTACTCGGACATGCTCAGCTCGCCGGAGACCGGCGCCGAGGACGCGATGCGCGGGCGACGCGCGGCGTGCGTGGCGCCGGCGGCGTCGCGCATGCTCTCGCGATGGCGAGGCGCGGGGATCTCGCCGGTGCCGGGCTTGAACGTGAACGCGCCGTCCTCCACGTCCACGTCGATGACCGAGCCCTCGTGCCAGGTGCCCTGCAGGATCGCCTCGGAGATCGGGTCCTCCAGCATGGTCTGGATCGCCCGGCGCAGCGGGCGGGCGCCATAGGTCGCGTCCGAGCCCTCCTTGGCGAGCAGCTGCTTGGCCGCCGTCGTCAGGTTGATCGTCATGCCGCGGGCGATCAGGCGGTCGCGCAGGTCGGCGACGAGGAGGTCGATGATGCTCAGCATCTGCTCGTTGGTGAGCGACTTGAACACGATGATGTCGTCGATGCGGTTGAGCAGCTCGGGCCTGAAGAGCTTGCGGACTTCGCTCATGACGTTGCGCTTGATCGCGACGTCGTCCAGGCCGCCCTCCTCGCGCGCCACGGCGAAGCCGAGCGGCGCGGACTGCGCGATCTCGCGCGCGCCGACGTTGCTCGTCATGATGATGACCGTGTTGCGGAAGTCCACCTTGCGGACCTGGCCGTCAGTGAGGCGACCCTCCTCCAGGATCTGCAGCAGGATGTTGAAGATGTGCGTGTGGGCCTTCTCGATCTCGTCAAACAGCACGACGGAGTACGGCTTCTGCCGCACGGCCTTCGTGAGCTCGCCGCCCTCGTCGTAGCCGACGTATCCGGGAGGCGCGCCGACGAGGCGTGAGACCGTGTGCTTCTCCATGTACTCGCTCATGTCAAAGGTGATGAGCGCGTCCTCCGTGCCGAAGAGGAACTCGGCGAGCGTCTTGGCGAGCTCGGTCTTGCCGACGCCGGACGGGCCGAGAAACACGAACGACCCCGTGGGGCGTCGCGGGTCGCGCAGGCCGGCACGCGAGCGGCGGATGGCCTTGGAGACCTGGGTGACGGCCTCGTCCTGGCCGACGATGCGCTCGTGCAGGACCGACTCCATGCGCAGCAGCTTGGACGTCTCGGCCTCGGTAAGGTTGGTCACCGGCACGCCCGTGGAGCGCGAGACGACCTCGGCGATGTCCTCCGGCGTGACGACGGCCGTCGACGTCTCGGACACCTTGTGCCACGCGGCCTCCATCTGCTTGACGCGCTCCTGCAGCTCCTTCTCCTGGTCGCGCAGGCCGGCGGCCTGCTCGTAGTTCTGGTCGCTGGCGGCCTGCTCACGCTGTGCGTGCACCTCGTGGAGCTGCCGCTCGGCCTCCTCCATGCCCTCCGGGCGCGGGTTCGCGTGGATGTGGATGGAGGCGCCGGCCTCGTCCAGGAGGTCGATGGCCTTGTCGGGCAGGAAGCGGTCCTGGATGTAGCGGTCGGACAGGCTGACCGCCGCCTCGATGGACTCCTGCGGATAGGTCACGTGGTGATGCTTCTCGTAGCGCGGGCGCAGGCCGTCGAGGATCTTGATCGTCTCCTCGGGCGTCGGCTCGTCCACCATGACGGTCTGGAAGCGGCGGGCGAAGGCCGAGTCCTTCTCGACGTGCTTGCGATACTCGTCAAGGGTGGTGGCGCCGATCACGTGGATCTCGCCGCGAGACAGCGCCGGCTTCAGGATCGCGGCGGCGTCGAGCGACCCCTCGGCGCTGCCGGCGCCGATGAGCGTGTGCATCTCGTCGATGAACAGGATGATGCTCGGGTCCTCGCGCACCTCGGCGACGACGCGCTTCAGGCGGTCCTCGAACTCGCCGCGGTACTTGGCGCCGGCCACGAGCGAGGCGACGTCAAGCGTCCAGACAGACTTGTCGTGCAGCATCTCGGGGACGTCGCCGCTGGCGATGCGTTCGGCGAGCCCCTCGACGACGGCGGTCTTGCCGACGCCGGGATCGCCGATGAGCAGCGGGTTGTTCTTGGTGCGGCGCGCGAGGATCTGCATGACCTGCTCGGTCTCGTCGTCACGGCCGATCACGGGGTCAAGCTCGCCGTTGCGCGCCATCTTGGTGAGGTCGCGGCCGTACTCGTTGAGCGACGAGCCC
The DNA here is from genome assembly GCA_902783515.1 of uncultured Coriobacteriaceae bacterium. Lineage (GTDB taxonomy): Bacteria > Actinomycetota > Coriobacteriia > Coriobacteriales > UMGS124 > CAIFEU01. Next base: position 3,665 of record CACZRK010000128.1, read on the forward strand.
TCCTCCTCGCCCTGGCGCGGGCCGCCGAACCCGGTCTGCGGGCCGCCGACGCCGGCCATGGGCATGACGGGCTGGGGCGGGCGCTTGGGCAGCAGGTCGTTCACGGCGCTGCGCACCGCGTCCGTCGAGACGCCCATGCGCGACAGCGCCTCCAGCGCGACGCCGTTGCCCTCGCGCAGGATGCCGAGCAGCAGGTGCTCGGTCGCGATGTAGGACTGGCCGCTGGAGATCATCTCGCGCAGCGCGCTCTCCAGCACGCGCTTGGCGCGCGGCGTGAACGGGATGTGCCCGCCGGGGACGGGCTCGGTCTCCGGCTTGCTGATCTGCTTGATGGTGGCAAGCGCCTCGTCGTAGGTGACGTCCAGCTTGGCCAGC
>CACZRK010000129.1 GCA_902783515.1 uncultured Coriobacteriaceae bacterium
CGCCGCGCTGAGCTCGGCGGCGCCCCGGCGCTCGGCGACGCTGCGACCGATTTGGCGCGCACCCGTGCGCCTCGGCGCGCGCCGCCATCGCGCCGCGCCTCGGCGCGCGGCCGTCCTCCCCCACCCCATACCCCACGCACAGGAAAGCGACTCGCCCATGATCCTCGCCTCGCAGTCACCCCGCCGACAGGAGCTCCTTCGCCGCGCGGGCGTCACGTTTCGCGTCATGCCGTCGTCCTTTGACGAGGCGCCGCTCAAGGCGCGCGCGCTTGAGCCCGACGAGCTCGTCATCGCGCTCGCCCGCGGCAAGGCGCGCGCCGTCGCCGACGCGATCGACGGCGACGAGCCCGTGATCGGCGCGGACACCGTGGTCGCGCTGGAGGGGGAGGTCCTCGGCAAGCCGACGTCGCCGGCGGACGCGACGCGCATGCTGCGCGAGCTCTCCGGACGGCGGCACACCGTCTACACGGGGGTGCATGTGGAGGCGGGCGCGCGGTCGCTCTCGTTCTCCGAGGCGACCGACGTGCAGTTCTTCCCCCTGGACGAGGAGGAGATCGCCGCCTACGTCGCGACGGGCGAGCCGATGGACAAGGCGGGCGCCTACGGGATCCAGGGGCGCGGCTGCCTGCTCGTGAGCGGCATCCACGGCGACTACTGCAACGTGGTCGGCCTGCCCGTCGCGCGGCTGGTCCGCGCGCTGCGCGCGCAGGGGCTTCTCGACGCATGAGGCGCCGGCGTCGCGACGCGCGGCGCCCCATGCGTGAGCCCAGGCACCCCGCGCCTGCGCTAGTTGAACTTCACGACCTTCTGGGCCACGTGATACAGGCCGGTCGTGACGCGGCGCCCGACGGTGCCCGGGAGGTTTGAGAACGTCCCGAGGACGCCGTGACGGGCGTGCGCGTACATCCGCTCGTCAAACTCCCTCAGATGCTGCCAGAGGTCGCGCAGGTCCTGCTCCGAGGAGGGCTCCTCGGAGAGGTGCGCGAAGATGCTGGAGATCGTGAGCATCATCGTGAGGTAGCCGAGCATGTAGCGGCGCAGCGGCTCGCTGCGCACGTCGTCAAACAGGTGGTAGGCGTCCACCATGATCCGCGTGATCAGGATCTGCTGCCGGTAGCGCTTCGTCATGACGGCCTCGTTCACGCTCTGGTCGTCACGGCCGATGAAGTACCGGTACAGGTCCACGTCGTCGTAGTACAGGCGCTCGCAGCGCGGCAGCGGGACGTACGCGTAGATGTTGTCCACGTAGAAGGTGTGCCGGGGCAGCGGCACACCGCCGTCCCGCAGGACGGCCGTGCGGTACGTGAGCGCGTGCATGAGCAGGTTCTGGTCTATGCGGAAGCGGCCCATCTCGTCCCACGTGAACACGCGGCCCTGCGGGAGCACGTGGCGGTATCCGATGGCCGTGCGGGTGTCGTCGGCGACGTGCTCGTAGACGTAGTTCGTGACGAACAGGTCCACGCGCTCCCCCGCCGCGACGAGCCGGCGCATGTCCGCGAGCAGCGTGCGCCCCGCGTCGCGGTCGATCCAGTCGTCGGAGTCCACGACCTTGAAGTACATGCCGCGCGCGTTGGCCAGCCCCGTCAGGACCGCCGCGCCGTGCCCGCCGTTCTCCTGGTGGACCGCCCGCACGACCCCGGGCAGCCGCGCCGCCCACGCGTCCGCCTTCGCGGGCGTGTCGTCGCGCTGCGACCCGTCGTCCACGATGATGACCTCAAAGTCCGCCTCGGACGCGACGGGCTCAGCCGCGTCCGAGCAGGCGGCGATGATGGACGTGACGCAGTGGTCCATGTAGTCCGCCGAGTTGTAGCACGGGATGGCGAACGTGACGAGCTTCGTGGCGCCCTCGTCCAGCCTCGGCGTCTGCGGCATCTGCGGCATCTGCGGCATGGCGTCCCGCCTATCGCGTCGCGGCGATGGCGTCGGCGAGGTCGAGCGCGCTCGCGACGACGCCGTCCATGTCGTAGTAGCGGTACTCGGCAAGGCGACCGACGGCGTGGAAGTTCGCGATGCCGCTCACGCGGTCCAGGTAGCGCTGGTACAGGGCGCGGTTCTCGTCGTTGAGGATCGCGTAGTACGGCGTCATGCCCGTGCCCGGCACGTACGCCTGCGGGTACTCGCGCAGGATCGTCGTGACGCCGTCGACCTTCTGCCCCGTCATGAGCTTGAACTCGGAGATGCGGGTGAAGTCCTCGCTCGTCGTGTAGTTGACGGTGGCCGCCGGCTGGAACTGGTCCTGGTGCAGCGTCTGGAACTGCAGGTCAAGGGAGCGATACGGCAGGTCGCCGAGGTCAAGCCCGAACAGCTCGTCCAGCGGGCCGGTGTAGACGACCTCGCCGGCGTAGGGACGGTCGCCGACCACGACGCCGCCGTCACGGACCGCGAGCACGTCACGGGCGTCCACGTCCAGGAAGACGTCGATGAGGTCGTGGGCGAGCATGTTCTCGAACAGCTTGGTGTAGCCGCCCTCCGGCATGCCCTGGTAGGGGGACTGGAAGTAGCGGTCGTCGTCGCCCACCATCACCGGCACGCGGCCGGTCACGCTCGGGTCCACCTGGTCGGGCGTCTGCCCCCACTGCTTCATCGTGTAGTGCAGGAAGATGTTCTCGTACACGTAGTCCGCGACGGCCTCCAGGTCGGGGTCCTTCTGCTCGCGGAGCTGCAGGATGCGCACCTTCTTGTTCTCGCCGAACGTCTCGACGAGCTTGCGGTAGAGCTGCTCGCCGCGCTGCTCGCCGAAGGCGATGAGCAGCGACCGGTGGTTGAAGGGCACCGGCATGAGGGTGCCGTGCACGTTGGCGAGCACGCGGTGCTCGTAGCCGTCAAAGTGCGTGAAGCGCTCCAGAAAGTTGTAGACGCGCTCGTCATAGGTGTGGAAGATGTGCGGGCCGTACAGGTGGATGAGCACGCCCGCGTCATCTAGGCAGTCGTACGCGTTGCCGCCGACGTGGCCGCGGCGCTCGAGCACCGCGACGCGCATCCCGCAGCGCTCGGCGAGGCTGCGGGCGACGACGACGCCGGCGTACCCGGCGCCGACGACCACCATGTCATAGGCGCTGGCCTCGAAGTCAGAGGGAAGACCGTGCTGGATCGGCATGAGAGCTCCTTGTCAGTAGAGGGCGACCTATCGGGACGCCCGTGCCGCACGTCGTCGCGCGGCGCGCGTGGCGACGGGGCCGGCGTGCGCACGAATGTGAAGGCGGCGTTTGCTGCTGCCGTTAGCGAGGATGAGCGACGCCGCGAGCGATTCGCGCCGCACATCACGCCTCCGATAGTAGCACGGGCACCTATAATCGCTCAGCAGCACCGCCGGCGTCGGCAAACTCTCTGGAGAAAGCCCCGCTGCCGGGTGTCGACATGACCGGGCGCGCCCGTCGCCTGACGGGCTTCGGAACGGAGGCAGCACACATGAGCAAGTTCATCGACGACGTGATCGCCTCGGCGCAGGCCGCGCGTCAGCGCATCGTCCTGCCGGAGGGCGGTGACGCGCGCACGATCGACGCGGCGCGCGAGATCGTCGCGCGCGGCATCGCCGACGTGGTCATCCTCGGCGATCCGGCGCGCATCGACGTGCCCGGCGCGCGCGTCATCGACCACCGCACCTCGCCCGACCGGGTCCGCTACGCGACCGCGCTCGCCGAGATCCGCAAGAAGAAGGGCATGACCGTCGACCAGGCCCTCGCCCTGCTTGACGACGAGCTCTACTTCGGCGTGATGATGGTGAAGATGGGCGACGTGGACGGCATGACCTCGGGTGCCTGTCACGCGACCGGCGACGTCCTGCGCCCCGCGCTCCAGATCCTGAAGTGCGCGCCCGGCCAGCCTATCGTCTCCTCGTTCTTTGAGATCGCCGTGCCTGACTGCCCCTTCGGCGAGAACGGCACGTTCTTCTTTGCCGACTGCGGCCTGAACGTCTACCCCACCGCCGACGAGCTTGCCTCCATCGCCATCCAGACGGCGGCGAGCTGGTCGGCGCTCATGGGCACCGAGCCGCGCGTGGCGATGCTCTCGTTCTCCACGATGGGCAGCGCCCAGCAGGAGCAGGCGAAGCTCATGGCCGAGGCGACCCGCATCGCGAAGTCACGGGCGCCGCAGCTGTGCCTGGACGGCGAGATGCAGCTTGACGCGGCCATCGTCCCTGAGGTCGCCGCGAAGAAGGCGCCCGGCTCCCCCGTCGCGGGTCGCGCGAACATCCTGGTCTTCCCGAACCTGGACGCCGGCAACATCGGCTACAAGCTCGTGCAGCGACTCGGGCGCGCCGAGGCGATCGGCCCCGTGATCCAGGGCATCGCGGCCCCGGTGAACGACCTGTCGCGCGGCTGCAGCGTCTCCGACATCGTCGCGATGGTGGCGCTCACCGCGCTGCAGGCGCGCCGACAGAAGGAGCGCCAGGCGTAGGCGCACAGCCGCGCGACGGCAACGGCGACGGCACCTGAGCTCGCCGTTTGGGAGCATTCGCGAGGCGCGGTGGGGCAGAAGTCGACGTTTGGGAGCATCCGACGGGCTCAGCAGGGCGCCGCGGATGCTCCCAAACGTGCATAAGGTGCTCGTTCGTACTCCCAAAACGACGTTTGTGTGCCGCGGAACTCTCCCATTCGGCGAAAACTGTTCCAGGCGCACGCCCGATTGCTCCCAAACGTGGAGAGACGTACCCGCGGGAGCCACGGCAGCCAAGGTAGCCGCGGCACCCGCGCCGACCGTCGCGGCGCCCCCCTAGGCGTCTCCCGAAGGGTCGCCCGCGGCATCGTCCGAGACGGCGGCAAGGCCGTCAGGCGTCGCCGTGCCCGTGATGATGTCGTGCACGTCCAGCGCGATCATCATCTCCTCGCCGGCGGGGATGACGTACATCGCCACCGCGGAGTCGTCCGCGGAGATCTTCCACGGCTCCTTGTGGCGCTCGGCGTTGCGCGTCGGGTCAAGCTTGAAGCCGAGGGGCTCCATGCCGGCGAGCGCGAGGCTGCGGATCACGGGCGAGTTCTGGCCGGCACCCGCGGTGAACGTCAGCACGTCCACGCCACCAAGGACCGCCCACATGGCGCCGATGTACTTGCGCGTGTCGTAGGCGAACATGTCCAGCGCGAGCTTCGCGCGGCGGTCGCCGGTCTCGGCGGCCTCGATGAGGTCGCGGATGTCGTTCGTCAGGCCGCTGACCGCGAGCAGGCCGGACTTCTTGTTCATGATCATGTCGACGTCATGGGCGTTCAGGTCGGTGTTCTCGATGATGTAGGTCACCGTCGCCGGGTCGATCGAGCCGCAGCGCGTGCCCATCATGAGGCCGTCGAGCGGGGTGAAGCCCATCGTCGTGTCCACGGCCCTGCCGTCCAGGATCGCGCACAGAGAGCTGCCGTTGCCGAGGTGACAGCTGATCACGCGGTGCGCGGCGCCGTGCGTGAGCTCGTCGACCACGAGGGAGACGTAGCGGTGCGAGATGCCGTGGAAGCCGTACTTGCGCAGGTGAAGCTCCTCGCAGAGGTCCTCGGGCAGCGGGTAGCGGTACGCGACCTCGGGGATCGTCGAGTGGAAGGACGTGTCGAAGGCGACCACGTTGGGGACCTGCGGCAGCACCTCGATGCAGGACTCGATGACCGAGGCGGCCGCGTAGTTGTGCAGCGGCGCGAGCGGGGCGATCTCCTCGATCTTGCGCAGCACGTCCTCGTCAACCAGGCAGGACCTCTTGAAGAACGACCCGCCGTGCACGATGCGGTGGCCGATGGCGTCGATCGGGGCCTGCGCCTCGTTGGCGAGCAGCGTGCCGAGCACGAGCGAGATGGCCGTCCTGTGGTTGAGGATGGCCAGGGTGAGGCGCTGCTCGCGCTCGGACGTCTCATGCGTGAACACGCTGTCGGGCTGGCCGATGCGCTCGCAGGCGCCCTTCGCGAGCACCTCGCGCGTCTCCACGTTGAGCAGCTGGTACTTGAGTGATGAGCTGCCTGCGTTCACCACCAGAACATTCATAAGCGTTCCTTTGAGAGTGCCGGGCGCGGGTTGCGCGCGCGGGGGAGACGGGCGTTCCCACCGCTCGGCGCACGCCCAGGCGCATGGCGCGGGCTTTGCGGTCAGCGGCAGGTCGGGGCGCTCGCGACGCCTGGGTCCCTGCGCCATGTGCCATGAGGCGACATGACGCGCGGCGCCACGAACTCACCTGCGAATTGTAGCCAAGACGGCGCCCCATCCCGTGACGCGGTTGGTGGGCGGCTGCATAGTCGCGCCTGATTGGCAGCCGCGCGAGCAACGGACGGCGACGCGTCCCCCGCCCTAGCTGAGCGTCGTGTCGTGCAGCTCCTCGTCGTCGGCCTCGATCTGCCCCATGAGGGCCGTGACCTGTTGGCGCGCGCCCGCAAGCCTGCCGCGCAGCTCGGCGAGAAGCGCGACGCCGCGCTGATACTGCGCGAGGCTCTCCTCCAGCTCCAGCTGGTTGGACTCGAGCGACTTGATGATCGCCTCCAGCTCCTCGCTTGCCTCGCCGTACGTGAGCTTCTCCACCGGGGTCGGCTCGCTCGCCTTCTTCGTCGTCGCCATCTGCGTCCCCTCTCATGCCTCGCGCCGCGCCGGCGCCGGCCGTCCGTCACATCCGTCCTCGCACGCACGCGGCGTGCCTTGCAGAACCTCGCAGCTCAGCGTGCCGTCCGCGACCCGCACGCCAATGACGTCGCCCGCGCTGACGTCGCCGACCGAGCTCACCACGTGCCCGGCCTCGTCGGTCGCCATCGCGTAGCCGCGCGCGATGACCGCCAGCGGCGAGAGCGCGTCCAGCCTGCCCGCCGTGGATGCCAGCGCGGAGGCGCGACCGTCCACGATCGCGGGGCCGACGTGACGCAGGCGGTGCGACAGGAAGCCGAGGAGCTCGCCCTCGCTCGCGAGCAGCCGTCCGCCGACCGTCCCCAGCCGCGTCGCGAGGGCGCTCGCCACCACGGCGCGTCGCCCCAGCAGGTCAGGCATGACACCGACCAGGCGGTCCTGCGCCTGGTCGAGCATCCGCTCACGCGCGCCGACGATCGCCGCGTAGGGGCTCGCGAGCACCGGGCGGCTCGCCAGAAGCTCGAGCGAGCGGGAGCGTGAGGCGACCTGCGCGCCCATGGCGTTCGCGAGCCGCGTCGTCGCGCCGTCGAGGAGGGCCGTGAGCTGCCCCAGATCAGGCGCGACCGACTCCGCCGCGGCCGTCGGCGTGGAGCAGCGCCGGTCGGACACGAAGTCGCACAGCGTCGTGTCCGGCTCGTGCCCGATGCCCGTCACGACCGGGACGGGGCTCGCGCTGACCGCGCGCGCGAGGCCCTCGTCGTTGAAGGGCATGAGGTCCTCGTAGGACCCGCCGCCCCGCACGAGCAGGATGGCGTCGGGCCGCGCCTGCGCGGCGACCTCCAGGCCGCGGGTCAGCTGCGCGACGGCGTCCGCGCCCTCCACGGCGACGCCGCAGACGAGGAGCCTCACCAGCGGGTTTCGGCGCCGCAGCGTGCGGATGACGTCGTGCACGGCCTTGCCGCGCGGCGACGTCACGACGCAGACGCTCTGGCAGAACGCGGGGATCGGCCGCTTGCGGGCGTCGTCCATCAGGCCCTCGCGCCGCAGGCGCTCGGCGATGCGCGCGACGCGCTGACGCAGGTCCCCCTCCCCCGCCGGCTCGAGCCTCGCGACGCTGAACTGCATGCGGCCCTTCGGCACGTACACGGTGAACATGCCCGTCACGCGCACGCGCATGCCGGCGCGCAGCTCCATGCCGCTCGCCTTGTAGCGATCGCGCCACATCATGCACGACATCGGCGAGCTCGCGTCCGCCACCGTGAAGTAGGCGGCCTTGTACCCTGGCTTGCAGTTGAACTCGGTGACCTCGCCCTCCACGACGAGCGTCCTGCCCTCCAGCGCGCGCTGGGCATAGCCGAGCGCCTCGGTCACCGTGAGCGCGCGCGGCTGCGCGGGCGCCTCGGTCGTGCGGGCGTCATCCCGAGACGCGTCGGCGTCGTCAAACTTGTCCGGGTCAAAGAGGCTGCCCGTCACCGGCGACGACGCGCGGGCGCGACGCGAGCGGCCGCGGCCCGCCGAAGAGCCGCGCGCGTCGCCCACCGTCCCTGTGAGACTCCAGGTCATCGCGTTCCCCCCGTCCGCTACTCGTCGCGGTTCTGGCCGAGCAGGTAGAGCAGCTGCAGGATGGAGCTGAGCGCCGCCGCCACGTAGGTGAGCGCCGCGGCGGTGAGGACCTGGCGCGCGCCGCGCGCCTCGTCGGCGGTCACGCCCGGCGCGCCGGAGATGTACTGCAGGGCGCGGCGCGAGGCGTCAAACTCCACCGGCAGCGTCACGAGCTCAAAGGCGACGACGAGCGCGAACAGCACGATGCCGAGCGTGACCAGCCCGCTGGCATTCAGCATGATGCCGAGCAGCAGCACGACCATCCACGCCTGCGAGCCGATGTTCGCGAGCGGCACGATGGCCATCCTGACGCGCGCGGGGGCGTAGTCGCGAGCGTGCTGGGTCGCGTGACCGGCCTCGTGGCACGCGACGGCCGCCGACGCGACCGAGGCGCCGCGCTCGCTGCCGCCCGACAGGTAGAGCGCGTCGGACTTCGGGTCATAGTAGTCGGACAGGTCGGCGCCGCCGTTGTTGTAGATCGGCACGCTGCCGATGCCGTTCGTGGCGAGCATGCGCTCGGCCATCTGGCGACCGGACATGCCGTTTGAGAGCGGCACCTGCGACCAGCGGCGGTACGTAAGCTTGATGTACGCCTGCGTGCCGAGCCCGAGCGCGAGCGAGATGACGATGAGCGCGAGATACGAGATGTGCATGCGGTCCTCCGTTCCGTGGCGTGGCGCGCCGAGGGCGCCGTCGCCGTCACCGTTGGTCTCGCTTATACCCGTGCGCGCCCGCCGCGCTTCCGGCGGTCCCGACCTCTGCGACGCCGCCACAATCCGAGCGGGGGCGCACGCGCGCCCGACGCCGTCGCGCGCCCTGCCGCGGCCCTGCTACAGCAGCTCCACGCACCCGTTACGCACCGTGAGCCCGAGCTTGCCCACGAGCAGGTCGTCAAGGGCGAGGCCGAGGACCTCCTCGCGCCACCCGTGCGCGACGGGCGAGGAGTCGCGGTCCAACAGGAAGCTCATGAGGTCGTCGCGCGAGCAGAGCGTGGACAGGGCGATGTCCTCCGACTCGGCGACCTTGCGGCTCACCGCGTACATCAGGTCGCAGACGCTCTCCTGGTCGGTCGTCGGGCGGACATGTCCCTGCGGCGACGGCAGCTCGCCCTCGGGGCACGCCAGGCCGCGCTCCACGGCACGCACGATCTCGGCCTGCGTGGTGCGCGACGCCGAGCTGAGGCTCCGGATGCGCTCCACCTGGGCGACGGACCGCGGCATGCGCTTGGCAACCTCAACCACGAGCTCGTCGGCGAGCACCCACCGGCGCGGGCGGTCGATGCGCTGCGCGGTCTGCTCCCGCCAGGCGGCCACCTCGCGGGCGACGGCGAGCTGACGCGCCGACAGGCCGCTCACGTGGCGCAGCTTGCGGAAGGCCTCGCGCGGGTCGCGCGCGTAGGTCTGCGCCTCGCTCGCCGTCTGGAAGTCGCACGCCGCCCAGGACAGGCGGCCGCGCTCCGTGAGCCGGTCGCGCATCTGGCGCCAGATCGCGGGCAGGTAGCGCACGTCGTCGTAGGCGTAGGCGAGCTGCTTGTCGTCCAGCGGGCGGCGGGACCAGTCGGTGAGCGACTCGGTCTTGGGGAGGCTGACGCCGCAGTACTCCTCCACGAGCGCCGCGTAGCCGATCTGCGAGCGGTCGCCGAGGTACGTGGCGGCGATCTGGGTGTCAAACAGCGGCCGCGGCAGGACGCCGTAGACGTCCAGCAGGATCTCCATGTCCTGGGAGCACGCGTGCAGGACCTTCGTGATCGACGGGTCGCAGAAGAGCTCGCGCAGGGTGTCCACGTCCTTCACCTTGAACGGGTCCACCGCGACCTGCTCGTCGTCAGTGCCGAGCTGCAGCAGGCACAGCTGCGGGTAGTAGGTGCGTTCCCTCAGGAACTCGGTGTCGATCGCAAGCACATCTGAGCTCTGTGCGCGCGCGGCGAACGCGCGCAGCTCCTCGTCAGTCACAATGAGCACGCTGTCGCTCCTACACGAGACGTTGCCGTTCGGAATGGTATCGTGACACTGTATCGCATGGGCATGCCCTGTGCCCCCAGGGAAGGAGGAGACGCGTGTGAGAGCCCTCGTTATCCATAACCCGGCGTCCGGCCCGAGGACCGGGGACGTGTTCTCGTTCGTCCGCTCGGCGCTGCAGCCCCGTGACGAGCTCGTCCTGCGCGCGACGGCGTCTGCCGGCGACATCCCCGGGCTCTGCGGCGACGCCGCGGACTTTGACGTCGTGGTCGCCTCGGGCGGCGACGGCACGGTCTCTCGCGTCGCCCACGCCGTGCGCGACGCGAACGTGCCGGTGCTCGCGTTCCCCTCGGGCACCGCGAACCTCTTCGCGAACAACCTCGGCTGCGCGACCGAGCCGGCCGCGCTGGCCGCGACGCTGCGCGACGGGAGGCTCGCGACGTTTGACATGGGCGAGATCGAGTACGTCACCACCGCCGGCGAGCGCGCCCGTGAGGGGTTCCTCACGATGGCGGGCGCCGGCTTTGATGCGAACATCATGATCGACTCCCAGGAACTCAAGCCGATGTTCAGCCAGCTCAGCTACTACCTCTCGGCGTTCAACAACCCCCACCCCACCTACTCGAGGCTCACGCTCACGCTGGACGGCGAGCGCGTGGACACGCATGGCATCTGCGTGCTCGTGGGCGTGTGGGGCATGGCGAACCCGAACTTCGAGCTCATCCCCGGCTCCAGCCCGCAGGACGGCCTGCTGGACGTGGAGATCCTGGAGACCTCCAACGCGACCCGGCTCATCCCCGCCGTCATCGGCTCGCTGCTCGGCCAGGGCGTGAACGACCCCGAGATCAAGGTGCACCACGCGCGCGAGATCACGCTGGCGTGCGACCCGGAGCTCCCGATGCAGTTTGACGGCGAGGTCATCGAGAACGCGACGACGCCCTTCACGATCCGCGTGATACCGGGCGGCATCACGACGTTCGTGGACGCGCTGTCCCCCTTCTACGCCGACGCGCGCCCGCTGCCCTGGGGCCAGGCGTAGTCGACGGCACGCCCGGGGGCATCTGCGTGGCGCGATCGGCGCGCCGGGCGCCATGGGTGTCCGCCGACGACCTGGATTTGTTATCATACGTTAATTCTAGCTATAAATTTATTGATAGCTATATTCTGAATAGTCTCTGAAATATTATTATCTAAGTATTGTGTCTTCAGGTGACGTCAAGACATCGCCCGTACCATCTCCCCTGACAGCAGACATGCGCCGCACGCCCCCGCCGCACGGCGGCCCGGGGTTGCCGCACGGAAGGGGGACGCCATGGGCGACTACGTCAGGACGTTCGAGCGCAGGGAGGTCAAGTACCTCCTGACCGATGACCAGCTGCGAACCATGCGAGACGCCGTCGCCGGCTGGATGGAACCCGACGAGTACGGGCGAAGCGTCATCACCAGCACCTACTATGACACGCCGCGCCACGAGGTCGCGCTGCGGTCGCTGGACAAGCCCGTCTACCGCGAGAAGCTGCGCGTGCGCACCTATGGCGCGACGCCCGACGACGGTCGCGCGTTCGTGGAGCTGAAGGTCAAGTACGACGATGTCGTGTACAAGCGTCGTCTCGCCTGCAGCCGCGTGGCGGCGTCGGAGTACCTGGGCGGCGTGCCCTACGAGCGGGCGTGCGCGCTGCACCCGCTGCCCGACCCCGCCCAGGCCGCCGCGTCCGTCGACGGGCACAGCCGCCAGGTCGCCCGCGAGATCGACGCCATGCGCGACCGGTACGGCGGCCGGCTGCGCCCCTCCGTCGCCATCGAGGCGAGGCGCATCGCCCTGCGCCGATGCGACGGAACCCGGGAGCACGCGGCGCCAGACGCGAAGGCGGCGCCGGTCGCGCCCGTCGTGCCGGAAGAGGACGTGCGCATCACCTTTGACGACGTCATCCGCGCCACCGACCTCCAGGGCCCGTCGCACGGGCGCGCGGTCGACCTGCTCGAGCGCGGCACGTGCCTCATGGAGATCAAGGTCGTGCACGCGATGCCCCTGTGGCTCGTGGACGCCCTCGGCGCATGCGGCGCGTATCCGTCCTCGTTCTCCAAGTACGGCGTGGCGTACGAGCGCCTCTGTGGGCGCGGTCGCGACGCTGGGCTGCGCGTGGCTCGTCGGCTCGCCCCTGCCGGCGCGCCTTCGGCCGTGCGCGGGTGGCGTACCGCGGCGTCATAGGCGCGCCGTGCGGCTGGCGCGGGCCACGTTCCCGACGTGAGCCCGCACGACGCTCGCAATGAGATACCTAAAGTCTTTACTTAACGGTACATGTTATCGCCTGCAGATGCGCCATGCGCCAGCAGCGCAGCTCAAGGCGCATGTCTCGACATTATATTACGCTTTACTTCATGGTGAGACTTCTCGCATGCGATCACCAACCCAAAGCAGGCCGGCTCGACCTTCTCTCCCCTTTCGCGAACCCTCAAGGAGACCCCTATGCTTGACGCAACCTTCACCTCCGTCCTCAACGTCACGGAGACATCCGCCGCCCAGCTCACCGTGGGCGGGTATCTCGCCTGCAGCCTCGCGTCGCTGCTGCTCGGCCTGGCCGTGGCGGCGATCTACCTGTTCCGCCACGACCATGCACGCACCTTCGTCATCACGCTCGCACTGCTGCCGCTCATCGTCCAGACCGTCATCATGCTCGTGAACGGGAACCTCGGCGTCGGCGTCGCGGTGATGGGCGTGTTCGGCCTCGTGCGGTTCAGGTCCGTCGCCGGCTCCGCCAAGGACATCGTGAGCGTCTTCCTCGCGATGGCGATCGGCCTCGCCACCGGCATGGGATACCTGACCCTCGCGGTCATCTTCACCCTCATCGTCGGCGTCGCGAACGCCGTCTACATGCTCGCGCCTGCGCGCGACCGAAAGGACGCGGCGGACAAGGGCGATCGCGACTACCTCCTGCGCGTCACGGTCCCCGAGGACTTCGCGACCGACGGCTTCCTTGACGACGTCCTCGCGCGACACGCCAGCCGGCATCGCCTCGTCGAGGCGAAGACCTCCAACATGGGCAGCCTCTACCAACTCACCTACGAGGTCCGGCCGAACGACCCCGCCGCGGCAAAGGCGCTCATCGACGACGTCCGCACCCGCAACGGCAACCTGCGCGTCGCCCTGGGCGTCGCCCCCACGCCCAAGGAGCGGGAGACGCTGTAGGGAGACGGCTCGGGCCGCCCGCGCGCGAGGGGCCGCGCTAGAATCCCCTCCAGGCGGACGCCCCGGCGGGGTCGCCCGCCCAAGGCGCCCCGTGGGCGCGGACGATGACACGAGACGCGCGCGACGACCCCGCGCGACGCGACGCCGACGGCGGCGAGCGGTCGCGCGGGGTACGGTCGGTCGCGCGGAAGGGAGCGGGAACATGCCCTGCACAACGATCCTGGTCGGCAAGTCTGCGAGCCACGACGGCTCGACGATCGTCGCGCGCAACGAGGACGCCCCGGGCGGCCAGTTCACGCCCAAGCGCTTCGTCGTTGTCCGCCCCGACGAGCAGCCGCGCCACTACCGCGGCGTCATCTCGCACGTGGAGGTGGAGCTGCCCGACGACCCGATGCGCTACACCGCGCTGCCCAACGCCCTGCCTGACGAGGGCGTCTGGGCCGAGGCGGGCGTCAACGAGGCGAACGTCTCCATGAGCGCGACCGAGACGCTCACCACCAACGAGCGCGTCCTCGCGGCCGACCCCCTCGTGGCCCTCGTGCCCGCGCAGGGCGCGCCCGGCGAGCCCGGCTACGTCCCGGAGGTGCCCGGCGGCATCGGCGAGGAGGACATGGTGACGCTCATCCTCCCCTACGTCCGCTCCGCGCGCGAGGGCGTGCTGCGCCTCGGCGGGCTTCTCGAGCGCTATGGCACCTACGAGATGAACGGCATCGCGTTCTCCGACGTCGACGAGGTCTGGTGGCTTGAGACCGTCGGCGGCCACCACTGGATCGCCCGCCGGCTGCCCGACGACTGCTACGCGACCATCCCCAACCAGCTCGGCCTGGACTCCTTTGACCTCGCGGACGCCTTCGGCGCGCAGCGCGACCACCTCTGCAGCCCCGACCTGCGCGCGTTCATCGCGCAGGCGCACCTGGACCTGGCGCGCCCGGGCGACGCGCTCAACCCGCGCGACGCGTTCGGCTCGCACTCGGACGCCGACCACGTCTACAACACGCCGCGCGCCTGGGACATCCAGCACCGGCTGAACGCGCGCGCCTGGGCCGCCGGCGAGCTGGACGACCCCGAGGCCGACGACATCCCCTGGTGCCGCGTGCCCGACCGGCTGCTCACGATCCAGGACGTGAAGGACGCGCTGAGCCTGCACTACCAGGGCACGCCCTTTGACCCGTACGAGCGCCGCGGCGACGGCGGGGACGCGGGGACGCGGGGGGCGTACCGCCCGATCGGCATCAACCGCAACTGCGAGCTCTCCGTCGTCCAGATCCGCCCGTACGCCCCCGCGCAGACGCGCGCGCTGCAGTGGGTCGCGCTGGGCTGCAACGTCTTCAACGCGCTCGTCCCGTTCTTTGCCAACGTGGACGAGACGCCCGCCTACCTCGCGAACACGGGCGCCCGCGTGACGACGGACAGCTTCTACTGGGCGAACCGCCTCGTCGCGGCGCTGGCCGACCCGCACTTCGGCGCGTGCCAGCCGCACGTGGAGCGCTACCAGCAGAGGGTGCCCGCCGAGGCCATGGCCGTCCTCGGGCGGGCCGAGCGC
>CACZRK010000130.1 GCA_902783515.1 uncultured Coriobacteriaceae bacterium
GCCCCGCGCGTGCCGCACGGCCTCGCGCCCTACGCGACCTGCAGGAACAGCGCCGTCAGCAGCCCGAACACCACCGCGGCGACGACCATCAGCGTGAGGGAGGCGGCGATGCCTGGCGTCGGGCGCTCCGACTCGGCGCGGCGCTCCAGGGCGCGCGTCATGAACGTGGTGCCGGCGACGAGGACGGCCACGGTGACCATGCCCGCGGCCAGGACCTTGTCGACGATGATCGAGGGCGTGTCAAAGGGCACGGCGCCGGTCAGCATCGCCAGGTTGACGAGCGCCCAGCCCAGACAGCCCATCACGAGGCCGACCGCGAGGTTGCGCACGACCAGGCCGAGCGTGGTCGGCCGGGCCTCGTCGTCGCCGTCGTGGACGTAGCCGACCGCGAAGGGCAGGGTGTCGTCGGCCACCAGCAGCACGATCGGCAGGAACGCCATGATCGGCACGGCGACCTCGCGCGGGAAGACGATCGACGCGACCAGGGTGAGCGCGACCCACGCGATGAACCACAGCTCGCGGCGCAGGAACCAGGCCAGGCGGCTGCCGCTCGCGCCGCCCGCGCCCTCGGAGCGCGTGCCGGTCGCGAGCTCGCGGTCGCGCTCGGTGCCCTCCTCCAGGACGTCCAGGGCGTCGTCGACCGAGACGATGCCCAACAGGTGGTTCTCCGCGTCCACGACGGGCAGGTCGACGAGGTTGTACTTGCTCATCTCCTCGACGACGGTCTTCTGGTCGGTCTCCGGGGAGACGGTGATCAGGTCGTTGAAGGACAGGTCGCCGAGCACCTGGTCGTCGCTCGCGTTCACGACGTCGCGCATGGACAGGACGCCGACGAGCTGCCGGTCGAAGCTCAGCGTGTAGATGTAGTAGACCGGCTCAAAGTCCTCGTCCAGCGCGCGCAGGCGCTTGCGGACGTCGGCGATCGTGGCCGACTGCGGCAGCGCGACGAACTCCGAGGTCATGATGCCGCCGGCGGTGTCCTTGGGGTAGCCGAGCAGCGCGCGAATGGCCTTCTCGTCGTCGCGCGACATCATCTTCAGGAGCCGCTCGGCCTTGTCGTAGGGCAGCTCGCCGATGATGTCGGCCGCGTCGTCGGGGTCCATCTCGGCGATCATCGCGGCCGCCTTGTCCTCGGGCAGCTCGCCGATCAGGCTGACCTGGTACTCGTCGTCCAGCTCGGACATCGCGTCGGCGGCCGAGTCGGTGTCCAGCTGGCGAAAGACCTGCGCGCGCAGCTCGGGGTCCAGCTGCTCCACGATCTCGGCGATGTCGGCGGGGTGCATGTCCTCGATGGAGCGGTGCGTGGAGGCGAGCTTCACCTTGACGGAGTCGCCGTCGACCAGGTCCATGTTGCTCCACGCGATCACGCGCTCGGGAATCGGGTTGCCGAGCGCCTTCGCGGCGGCGGTCACGAACCCCTCCAGCCGCGGGCTGATCAGGCGCAGGCGGCCGCGCGTGCCCACCTCGGCGCCGAGCAGGCGCAGCTGGCCGTCGCTGGTGGCGGAGAGCTTCAGGTCGCGCACGCGGACGACCTTGGTGTTCTTCGTGTCCACGACCTGCTTGTTCATGAGGTCGCGGCCCAGGAGCAGCTCGTTGGGCTGCAGGTATGAGAAGCGGACGTCGGCCTGCTTCACGTTCAGCGTGATGGCGTCGTCGTCGCAGCTCTCCACGTACTTGCGCCACGAGATCATGAACGGCGTCCTGGACGGTCCCTGGAACGCGAGCGAGGTCACGCGGGGGAAGACGTCGCTCATCGTGGCGCCCAGGTCGTTGACGGTACCGATCTTCTCGCCCTCGGCGTCAAGCACGGGCGTTCCGACGATCTTGGTGAAGTACGGCATGATGCTCCCTTCGCGGGGCACCTGGCGGCGGGCGCGGCGTCTGACGTCGATGAGGTCGTGGCCAAGATGGCCGTGGGCGCGTCATGTGGGCGGGCACCGGGGACGACCCGGCGCGTCCGGTCTGCCCGGCTTGCCCGGTCGGCGCCGGCCTGTGGCGGCCGGCTCGCGGCCCGGCGCGCGGACGTCGGGGCGCGGTGCGCCACGACGTCAGACCTCA
>CACZRK010000131.1 GCA_902783515.1 uncultured Coriobacteriaceae bacterium
CGAGCGCAGCTGCCATCGCGTGCTCTCGGGCGAGATCGCGCCCGTGGACGACCTGCTCGCGCAGGCGCGCGCCGAGCTGCGCCCGCAGCCCGTGCGCAGGCGCCCGGTCGATCTTGAGCGCGACATGCGCGGCCTGCGGATCGCGCGCGACGACATGGACGAGTTCCGGGATGCCGTGCGCGCCGCCTATCGCGAGCTTGCGCGTAAGTACTACCTGGACGGCGACTGCGACCCGATCGTCACGGTGCGCTCGGACCGCCTGACGATTGGCATCGACGTCCGCAAGGAGCGCTGATCGCCTCCGCGTGCAGGTGGATGTGGGTGTTTGGATGAATATTGTATGCCTTCAGCTCAATTGGGCGCGTGCATATTGTATCTAGCTGAAGGTAGAGCAACCAAATGTAGTACGCTTTTGTCACCGATTTCTCTACGGGTGCATATTATACGGAGCTGACATGGACTACCTGAAGGTCTCGAGCAAGTCCTCTCCCGCGAGCGTCGCGGGCGCGATTGCCGGCATGATCAAGGACAATCGGCCCGTCGAGCTGCAGGCGATCGGCGCGGGTGCGGTCAACCAGTCCGTCAAGGCCATCGCCATCGCACGGGGCTTCATCGTGCCCTCGGGCGTCGACATCACCTGCACCCCGTCATTCCAGGACATCGACATCAACGGCGAGAAGCGCACGGCGATCCGCCTGATCGTCACGCCCGTCAAGGCCGGCCCGTCGTCGAGCGTCAGCCTGCCGGGCGACTACTCGGTGCTGGTGTAGCGCGCCGCAGCGAGGCTCGGCGAGCGGCTCCGCGCGCCGTCTCTCGCTTGATCGGCATGCGCCACCTCATGCGTCAGCTCAAGATAGTTGGAGGACCGTTCAGCATGACACAGAACCCCGACCAGACCGCCGCGTCGTACGCCGACGGCGTCTCCGAGGCCCATCAGCTCGCGAACACCACGTACTGCGTCAAATCGTTCGGCTGTCAGATGAACATGCATGACGCAGAGCGCGTCCGCGGCATGCTCGAGGCGGCGGGGTCGTTTCCCGTCGACACCTTTGAGGAGGCCGACATCGTCGTCTTCCTGACCTGCTGCGTGCGTGAGGCGGCGGACACCCGCCTGTACGGGCAGGTGGCGACGATGCGCACGATGCCGCCGCGCCCGGGTTCGCAGCGACGCGTCGTCGCCGTCGGCGGCTGCATCGGGCAGCGTGACGGGGAGGAGCTCTTCCAGCACCTCCCGAACGTGGACGTCGTCTTCGGCACCCACACGCTCTCGCGCGTGCCCGAGCTCATCGCCCGCGTCTATCACGGGCAGGACCACGTCGCCGCGCTGCTGGATGCCGACGCGCTCGGCGAGGCGTCCACCGACCTCCCGACGCACCGCGACGAGGAGTTCCACGCCTGGGTGCCCATCACGTTCGGCTGCAACAACTTCTGCACCTACTGCATCGTGCCCTACGTGCGCGGCCGCGAGCGCAGCCGCGCGTTTGACGAGGTCGTGGCAGAGGTGGAGCGCCTTGCCGCCACGGGCTGCAAGGAGGTCACGCTGCTCGGGCAGAACGTGAACTCCTACGGGCGCGACCTCTACGGCGCCCCGCGCTTCGCCGAGCTGCTGCGCCGGCTGGGCGAGACGGGCATACCGCGCATCCGCTTCACCTCCAGCCACCCCAAGGACCTCAGCGACGAGACGATCGCCGCGATGGCGGAGACGCCCGCGGTCATGCCACAGCTGCACCTTGCCGTGCAGTCGGGCTCGACGCGCGTGCTGAAGGCGATGCATCGCACCTACACGCGCGAGCAGTACGTGGCGCTCATCGACCGCGTGCGTGCCGCCATGCCCGACATCGCCCTGTCGACCGACATCATCGTCGGCTTCCCGGGTGAGACCGAGGAGGACTTCCTCCAGACGCTCAGCCTTGCCGAGCAGGTGCGCTACGCGCAGGCGTTCACGTTCATCTACTCCAAGCGCGCGGGCACGCCCGCGGCGCGCATGGAGGACGACACGCCCCGCGAGGTCATCCAGGACCGCTTTGACCGTCTGGTCGCCGTGATCCAGAAGACGGCGTACGAGGCGAACCAGCACGAGCTGCACCAGGTTGTTCCGGTGCTCTTTGAGGGCGTCTCGAAGCGTGACGACCATGTGCTCACCGGGCGCAGCCCGAAGAACCAGACGGTCCACGTCGCGCTGCCCGAGGGACACGCGGCGCATGAGTACGTCGGCGACATCCGCGACGTGCGCGTGGACGAGGCGCGCACGTGGTACCTGAGGGGGACGCTCGTTGGCGCGTGACGGCGAGACGCCGGCCCCGCGCGTCCTGGCGGTCGTCGGCCCGACGGCCTCGGGCAAGTCCGCGCTGGCCGACGAGCTCGCGACGCGTCTCGGGTCGGCGGTCGTCTCCGCCGACGCCATGCAGGTCTACCGTGGCATGGACATCGGCACGGCCAAGACACCGGTCTCAGAGCGCCCGGTGCCTCTGCTGTGCGTGGACATCGCGGACCCGACCGAGACCTTCTCGGTCGCAGAGTTCCAGCGCCACGCCCATCGTGATATAGACGCGCTCGTGAAAAAGGGGCGCGTGCCGGTCGTGTGCGGGGGCACGGGCCTCTACGTGCGGGCCGCGCTGGAGGACATGGCGTTTCCCGCCGGCGAGCAGGACGAGAACCCCGTGCGCGCGCACTATCAGCAGCTTGCCGCCCAGATGGGCAACGAGGCGTTCCACGCCCTGCTCGCCGCGCGCGACCCGCAGAGCGCCGCGCTCATCCACCCGAACAACGTCCGTCGCGTCGTGCGCGCCTTTGAGCTGCTCGAGCAGGGGACCTCATACGCCCGTGAGCACGCGACGCTGCATGTGCGGACATATCGCTGGCCGGTGCGGATCTTCGGGCTGCGCGTGAGCAGGGACCTCCTGTACGCCCGCATCAACGCGCGCGTGGACGCGATGCTCGCGCGCGGGCTCCTTGACGAGGTGTCACGGCTGCTCGCGACCGGATATGGCACGTCGGCGACCTCAGTGCAGGCGATTGGGTACAAGGAGATCCTAGATGCCCTTCGCGCGTGCGGCGTCACGTACGACGAGGCCGCTCGACGCGGGATCACGGCCATCGCCGCCGAGTCCGCCACGCTGCGTGCCGCGCTCGACGCCGCCGTCGAGGAGGTCAAGCTCAGGTCTCGGCGCTATGCCAAGCGCCAGATGACCTGGTTCC
>CACZRK010000132.1 GCA_902783515.1 uncultured Coriobacteriaceae bacterium
GCCGGGGGCACAAATCGTGATAATGGGTCTAACTTGTGCGCGTTCGCGTCGCCCGCGCGACGGTCGGGCGGACGCGCCGAGATCCTTGGGCAAACCGGCTGGGCGACTGCGCGATCACGGAACCGCACCGTCGTCGGTCCTGATGAGGGAGGGTACCGTGGGCGTAATCTGGTTCTTGATCGTCGTTCCGCTCGTGACCGCCGCGCTCTGTCTCGCGTCGCGTGACGAGCGCATCCGCAGCGTCGTGGTCTGCGCCGGAGCCGGGGTGACCGCGATCGGCAGCGTCGTGCTCGCCGCGCAGCACCTCGGCGGCCGCGCGACGTACTACGTCTTCTCAAGCGCGGTGCTCACCGTGATCATGTTCCTGGTCGAGCTCGCGCTGTGCGCCTACGTCATGTGGCGGGCGCTCACCGCGCGCAAGTACGCGGTCTTCGCGCTCGCGTGCGTCCAGGCGCTGCTGTGCTGCGTGCTCGAGTTCGGCACCGCGGGCCGCGTCGCCGTGCGCCGCGCCGTGTACGTGGACTCCCTCTCGTCGATCATGGTGCTCATCATCGGCATCATCGGCGCCGGCATCATCGTGTACGCGATCGGCTACATGCACGACTTCCAGCGGCACCAGGAGAAGCTCGCGCGCCGCGGCGAGCCGTACGCCACCGACCGCCAGCCCTTCTTTTTCGCAGTCATGTTCGCGTTCCTGTCCGGCATGTTCGGGATCGTCACGTTCAACGACCTGTCCTGGCTGCTGTGCGGCTGGGAGATCACGACGGTGTGCTCGTTCTACCTGATCGGCTACACGCGCACCGCCGAGGCAACGCACAACGCGTTCCGCCAGATCTGGATGAACCTCATCGGCGGCATCGCGTTCCAGATCGCCCTCATCTTCATCGGCGTGACCTCCAACGTGATGGAGCTCGACCGCTTCGTCTCGCTCGGCCAGATCGCCCCGAGCGCCGTGATGTTCCCGACGGCAATGCTCGCGCTCGCCGCGATCACCAAGGCCGCCCAGATGCCGTTCCACACCTGGCTGCTCGGCGCCATGGTCGCCCCCACCCCGACCAGCGCGCTGCTGCACTCCTCCACGATGGTCAAGGCCGGCGTCTTCCTCCTCATCCGCATCTCGCCGCTGCTCGGCACCTACGTCGGCGGCGTGATCCGCCTCGGCGTCAACCCGGTCGGCATCGCCGTCATGCTCGTCGGCGCGACGACCTTCCTGGTCGCCTCGCTCGTGGCGGTCAGCCAGAGCAACGCCAAGCGCGTCCTGGCCTACTCCACGATCGCCAACCTCGGCCTGATCGTCACGTGCGCCGGCATCGGCTCGCCCGCCGCGATCTGGGCCGCGATCTTCCTGCTCATCTTCCACGCCTGCGCCAAGTCGCTGCTGTTCCTGTGCGTGGGCACCGCGGAACACCACATCGGCAGCCGCAACATCGAGGACATGGACTCGCTCATCACGCGCATGCCCCGCGTCGCCGTCCTGATGGCGCTCGGCATCTGCGGCATGTTCGTCGCGCCGTTCGGCATGCTCGTCTCCAAGTGGGCGGCGCTCACCGCCTTCGTGAACTCCGGCGTCCTCATCATCGTGATGATACTCGTCTTCGGGTCCGCCGCGACGTTCTTCTTCTGGGCGAAGTGGCTCGCCAAGATCGTCGTCTCCCGCCCCGGGACCAAGAACGTGGAGGCCGGCGTGCACGTCAGCGAGTGGGCCGCCCTCGGCGTGATGGCCGGCCTCGTCGTGCTGTGCAGCGTGCTGCTGCCGGTCATCTCCTCCGCCTTCGTCGCGCCGTTCGTGCGGCACCTCGTCGGCGGCGCGCTCGTCGAGCCGAGCGTCGCGGACCTCGTGCTGATGGGCGTCTGCGCCCTGGTCATCCTGCTCGTGCCCTTCGTCTTCGGCATGCGCGCCCGCAGCCTCGCCCACGGCGACGGCCACGAGCCGAACTTCGGCGGCGTCGGCCTCGGCGGCGGCTCGTTCATCGGCTCCCTCGGCGGCGAGGTCACGTACACGCAGCGCAACTGGTACCTAGAGGGCGTCTTTGACGAGCGCCGCCTCGGAACGATCGGCACGATCGCGTGCGCGGTCGTCATCGGCATGGGCATCGGCGCCGCCATCGCCCTGACCATGACGTTTCTTGGGAGCGTGATCTAGATGGTGTGGCTGTCGATACTCCTCGGGATCCTCTTCGTGGTGCTCGGCCCCGTGCTCGGCTGCCTCATCGCCGGCGCGGACCGCATCGTCACCGCGCGCATGCAGCGCCGTCAGGGACCGCCCCTGCTCCAGCCGTACTACGACCTGCGCAAGCTGCTTGAGAAGGACATGCGCGCCAACGACGTCGTGCAGCTCATCCTGCTCGTCATGGCGCTCGTCGCCACGGTCGTCGGCGGCGTGAGCTTCTTCGCGGGCGCGAGCTTCCTGCTGTGCATCTTCCTGGAGACGCTGGCGAGCCTGCTCTACATCGTCGCGGCCTCCATCGGCTCCTCCCCCTTCGTGCAGGTGGGCGTCCAGCGCGAGATCCTCCAGGTGATGTGCTACGAGCCCATGGAGCTTCTCACCGCCATCGGCATCTACCTGCACACGGGCTCCTACGCCTCGGGCTCGCTCGGCGCGGCGTCGGTCCCGATGGTCATGTGGCTCCCGCTGATCTTCCTGAGCCTGCTGTTCGTGCTCACCATCAAGCTGCGCAAGTCCCCCTTTGACGTCGCCTCCAGCCACCACGCGCACCAGGAGATCATCGCCGGCGCGACGACCGAGATGAGCGGCCTGACCCTTGCGGTCATCGAGGTCACCCACTGGTACGAGACCGTGATCGTGCTCGGCTGGGTCGGCATGTTCTTCATCACGTCCAACCCGCTGTCCATCCTGCTCGCGCTGCTGGCGGTCGCGATCGTCTACCTGCTGGAGATCTGGGTGGACAACACGTTCGCCCGCGTGAAGTGGCAGGTCATGCTCAAGGGGGCGTGGATCGTCGCCCTCGTCGCGGGCTTCGTGAACTTCTCACCGTTCTTTTTCGTCGGGACCAACGGTCTCCTGTTCTTCTAAAGGAGGTGCGCCATGTCGGTCATGGACAAGATCGCCTCGTCCAAGCGCGAGAGCTTCATCACCAATTCGCCATGGATCATCCATTATGACGCCGCCAGCTGCAACGGCTGCGACATCGAGGTTCTCGCGAGCCTCACCCCGCTCTTCGACGTGGAGCGCTTCGGCGTCGTCAACACGGGCAACCCCCGTCACGCCGACATCTTCCTCGTCACGGGGTCGGTCAACGAGCAGTGCAAGCCCGTCATCGAGCAGATCTACAACCAGATGGTCGAGCCGAAGGTTGTCGTCGCCTGCGGCATCTGCGCCTGCTCGGGCGGCGTCTTCAAGCAGTGCTACAACACCATGGGCGGCATCGACCAGGTCATCCCCGTGGACGTGTACGTGCCCGGCTGCGCGGTGCGCCCGCAGGCCCTCATCGACGGCGTCGTGAAGGCGATCGGCATCCTGCGCGCCAAGCGCGAGGCCATGCTCGACGGTAAGCCCGTCCCCACCCCGGCGCTGCGCGTCGGCGCGGAGCTGGAGGTCGTGCGCCACAGCCCCGACGACGAGCCCGCGCCGACGGGCGCTGACGCGTCAGACGCTGCAAAGGAGACGAAGTGATGACCACCCAGAGCTTCACGATCACCCCCATCCAGGCGGCGGACATCCTGCGCGTCGCGCGCGAGCGCAAGGCCGCCGGCCGGCGCTTCGTCGAGTGTCACGCCAACCGCCCCTACAAGGACGACCGCCTTGAGGTCACCTGGTCGTTCGCGAACGACGACGACCAGACCGTCGAGGTGTGCGAGGCCTTCATCCAGAAGGACGAGGTCGTGGACAGCGTGAGCCACCTGTACCCCTGCGCGTTCCCCTTTGAGAACGAGATGCACGACCTGTACGGCGTGACGGTGCGCGACCTGCTCATCGACTACCAGGGCGGCTTCTACCGCCTGCACTTTGACGCACCCATGCTCGCGCGCCCGGGCGAGCAGCGCGTGCCCCGGCACGCCGCCGGCAACGCCCCGACGACCCCCGGCGACCAGGCCGGCGACGCCCCGGCGACCGACTAGCCGCGCGGACACAGACAGGAGGCACACATCCCCATGGCAACCAAGACGGTCATACCCTTCGGGCCCCAGCACCCGGTGCTGCCGGAGCCCGTGCACCTTGACCTCGTGCTTGACGACGAGACCGTCGTCGAGGCGGTCCCCCAGATCGGCTTCATCCACCGCGGCCTGGAGAGCCTCGTGGACAAGCGCGACTACAAGCGCTTCGTCTACGTCGCCGAGCGCATCTGCGGCATCTGCAGCTTCGGCCACAGCCTTGGCTACTCCGAGCTCGTCGAGTCGCTCATGGGCTTCCAGGCGCCCGAGCGCGCCCAGTACCTGCGCGCGATCTTCCACGAGCTGTCGCGCATCCACAGCCACGTGCTGTGGCTCGGCCTCGCCGCCGACGCCTTCGGCTTCGAGAGCCTGTTCATGCACAGCTGGCGCCTGCGCGAGCGCATCCTGGACGTCTTTGAGGCGTGCACCGGCGGCCGCGTGATCCTCAACTTCTGCGAGCCGGGCGGCATCGTGCGCGACGTGGAGGCCACCGAGCTCGACGGCATCGTGGACATGCTCGCCACCTGGCGCGGCGAGTACGGCCAGATCGCGAACACCTTCCTCAACGACTCGTCGGTGCGCAGTCGCCTGTGCGGCGTCGGCCACCTCTCCCGCGAGGAGGTCATCGAGTACGGCTGCGTCGGCCCGATGGCGCGCGCGTCCGGCTACGCCAACGACATCCGCCTCGCCGGCATCGGCGGCTACGGCCACCTGGCGGAGTTCGCGCCCGTGACCTCCGACGAGGGCGACTGCTACGCGCGCTGCAAGGTCCGCGTCGAGGAGGTCCTGCAGTCGGTGGACATCATCACCGAGCTCGCGGGCAAGATCCCCGAGGGACCGGTCTTTGAGGACATCAAGGGCAAGCCCGCCGACGGCGCGGAGGCCATCACGCGCGTCGAGCAGCCCCGCGGCGAGGCGTTCTACTACGCGAAGGGCAACGGCACCATGAACCTGGAGCGCTTCCGCGTGCGAACCCCCACCACGACGAACATCCCCGGCATGGCGATGGCGCTGCGCGGCTGCGACCTCGCGGACGTGCCCAACATCATCATGACGATCGACCCTTGCATCAGCTGCACCGAGCGATAGGAGGCAAGACCAATGCAGGGAGCTTTCAAGCTCGGGCGCATGACGCTCAGCAGCCTCTTCTCCAAGCCGGCGACCACGAGCTACCCGCTTGAGCCCGCGGAGTACGTGCCCGGCACGCGCGGCACCGTCGTCAACGACATCGACCGCTGCATCTTCTGCGGGACATGCCAGCGCAA
>CACZRK010000133.1 GCA_902783515.1 uncultured Coriobacteriaceae bacterium
CTGCACGACGGCCGGCGAGGCGCTGAACCCCGACCTCTTTGACTTCTGGAAGGAGCACACGGGTCTCACGATCTTTGAGGGCTTCGGCCAGACCGAGACGCCGCTGACGATCGCGAACCTGACCAACTCCGTGCCGCACCCCGGCTCCATGGGTCACCCGATGCCCCTGTACACGATGCAGCTGCAGCGCGACGACGGCACGCCGTGCGAGGTCGGCCAGACCGGCGAGATCTGCATCGCCTACGACCCGGCCAACCCGCCGGACGGCATCATGATGGAGTACTACCGCAACCCGGAGAAGACGGCCGACGCCATCCACGACGGCTGGTACCACACGGGCGACACAGCTTGGCGCGACGAGGACGACTACCTGTGGTACGTCGGCCGCAACGACGACGTCATCAAGTCCAGCGGCTACCGCATCGGGCCGTTTGAGATCGAAAGCGTCATGCTCGAGCACGAGGCCGTCCGCGAGGTCGCCGTCACCGGCGTGCCGGACCCCGTCCGCGGCAAGGCGGTCAAGGCGACGGTCGTCCTGCAGGACGGCGTGGAGCCCAACGACGACCTGACCAAGGAGCTGCAGCTCTGGGTGAAGCGCAAGACGGCGCCCTACAAGTACCCGCGCATCATCGACTACGTGGACGAGCTGCCCAAGACCGTCAACGGCAAGATCCGCCGCGTCGCGATCCGCCGTGCCGACGAGGAGCGCATGCACCTGCCCGAGGAGGCCGACAAGAAGGACGGGCTGATCTAGGCCCGGCGAACACCGAGCGCGTGAGGCCCGTCGCCATGGCGCGCGCCATGAGCGGGCGGGCGACGGAAAAAGGCGACCTGGCGTCGGAGGACCTCCGAGCCAGGTCGCCTTCTTGGTGCGCGACGCGGGCCGTGCGCGGCGTGCGCGGCCGACGCGGGCGAACCTACTGCGAGCCCTACTGCTGGATGCGCGTCACATACAGCCCGATGGACTCGATGCTGCACGAGTCGACGAGGCTGTCATACTCCACGCCGTCACTGTCGGTGAGGAACGTCACTGCGATGGGCGTGTTGGGCTCGACGTCCTGATACGCGACGACCCACTCCGACAGCGCGGCGTCATCGGTGGGATCCAGGAAGGTGCCGTCGTCCGTGATGAGGACGAGCTCGACGTGCGCCTTGCCATACTCGTCCATGCGATCGCCGCCGAGCGAGCCATATCCGCACGCCGCGAGGTTGCGGCCCACGTAGTCCCTGACGTACCGCGTGTACTTGTCGGGGGAGGGCTCGATCGGGGTCATGCATAGCGCCTCGCCCGGCTGCTCGCCGACCTTGCTGACAGCGAGCACGATCTCCTCCACGCTCTGATAGTCCACGAGGCTGTCGTATTCCTTGCCGTCTGAGTCCGTGAGGAACGTGAGCTTGATCTCGGTGTTCGGCTGCAGGTTCTGGGCGAACACGACGTAGCGCTTGAGCAGGTCCTCGTCGGTGGGGTTCAGGTACGTGCCGTCGCTGGCCACGTAGACGATCTTGAGCAGGCCGCTGCCGTACTTGTCAAGGCGATCCTCACCCAGCGAGGTGTAGCCGACGGCGGCCGCGTTCATGCCCACGTAGTCCTTCACGTACCACGTGTACTTGTCGGGGGACTGGTTGACCGTCGTCTTGCCGCGCTTCGGGATGAATCCGAAGGCCGAGCCGCCGCCGTCGGCTGCGCTGTCGGTCGCGCTGTCTGCCGCGCTGCTGCCGGCGCCGGCCGCCATGACCGTCCTGGGCAGCGAGGTCGCCACCGCGAGCGCCCCCGCGAGCGCGACGAACGTCCTGCGCGTCATGCCCCTCTGCATGTCCTTGTGTTGCATCGCTCACTCCTTTGTCCGATTTCCCTGTCTCGCTTGCCAACATCCAGTCGGTCGCCTAGGCGTGCGCCGCCTCGCTCGCCGAGACGAACGTCGCGCGCACGTATTCGTACGAGCCGGCCCCGAGCCACAGTTCCACGGCGAGGTCCATGCCGGCGGAGTCAAGCACTCTGCCGATGAGCCGGACGGCCTCCGAGCGTTCGCTCCTCCCCTCGCCGCCCATGCGACGGGGCGTCGCCGCAAACTCGGCGATCACGGCGGACGCGACGTCCTGAGCCGTCTTGGAGAGGGCGGCCTGACCGGCGCGGATGCAGTCTCCCAGCTCCTTGAGGCCGCGCGTGAACGTGGCGCTCAGCATCGCGAGCTCCGCCGGAGGGACCGCCTCGCTCGCGATCAGCTCCGTCAGGCAGCACCGGGTGATGAGGTCGGCGAGCGTCTGCTCCTGCCCGGCTTGGCCAAGTGCCACGCGCAGCGCCTCGGCGCGTACGAGCTGGTCGGATGCGCGATCGCGCTCCTCGCGGAGACGCTGGGTCTGAACCTCGAGCAGCGAACGAACGTCGCCACCTGCGCGATGTGCCTCGTCGAACGCGCTTCGAATCTCGGGAAGGCTCATGCCCGCCTCCTTGAATCGCCGCACCACGAAGAGGGCGGCGAGATCCTTGACGTCATATGACCGGCGACCCCATGCGCTGTCCGCGGGGTGCAGGATCCCCACGCCGCCCTCGCCCTGATAGCACGCGCGCTGGATGTCCCTGCGCGACAGGCCTATGAGCTGCTGGACGTTCGATATCTGCCACGCGCACTGCCGGAACGTCGCCACGCTTCCCCCTTCCTGAGACAAGCGAATCCGTTCAACGCTTGAACAGCAAGACGGCATCTGCTGAATAGCGGCTCTTTCTCGCGCGAGCTCCGTGACCTCGGCTCGTGCGAGTGCGCGCTCGCGCCTGCGCGCCTTCGCCCGCTCGTGCCCGCCGTTCTCCTTGTGCGCGCGATTGCGTTCGTCCATGTGCGATCTCCTCTCGACGTGTGCCGTCGACAGGGACGGGCGCCCCTGTCGTAAGAGGAGATGCAAATTTCGCGAGGCGTCACGGCCGGCCGGGCGCGCCCCTGCGTGCGCGACGACACGCGCGCAGGGGCGGCGTGCATGCACGTTGAGATGAGAAAAGCGCCGGTGGCGAGCATTACGGCGCTATGCGCGCGTCCGCGCGGCATGCGAGGACGGCCCGCCGACGAGGTCGACGGGCTGTCAGGAAGACGATGATGCGGGGGTGGCGGTCAGCTGCGTCGGGCGCGTATGCACAGGCGCCAGCGCCCTTGCCGCAGGTGCGCTAGGCGCGCGGGAGCCCGAGGATCGCGCGGATGACGTCGCCCGCGATCATCTGTCCCATGATCGGGGGCATGTAGCTCATCGTGC
>CACZRK010000134.1 GCA_902783515.1 uncultured Coriobacteriaceae bacterium
CAAGAGCCCGATGGTCGGCACCTACTACGCCGCGCCCGCGCCCGACAAGCCCCCGTTCTTCGAGGTCGGCAAGGAGGTCATGGCCGGCGGCACCCTGTGCATCGTGGAGGCCATGAAGCTCATGAACGAGATCACCGCCGACGCCATGTGCGTCGTGCGCGAGGTGTGCTGCGAGGACGCCGAGCCCGTCGAGTACGGGCAGGTGCTCTTCTACGTGGAGCCGATCGAGAGCGACGCCGCCGCGAAGTAGGCGCGTCCGCCGTCGACGAGCCGCACGGGCACGCAGCCGTGCGGCTCGTCGCGTCAGGGAGAGCCGAAGAGGCCGCCGTCAGAGACAGAGAGGATGAACCACATGTTCTCACGCGTGCTCGTTGCCAACCGTGGCGAGATCGCCCTGCGCGTCGTGCGCGCGCTCCGCGAGCTGGGCGTCACGTCCGTCGTCGCCCACTCCGAGGCGGACGCCGACACGAGGGCGGTCCAGGAGGCCGACGAGACCGTCTGCATCGGCCCCGCGCCGAGCTCCAGGAGCTACCTCTCCATCCCCGCGATCATCGGCGCGGCGAACTCCCGCCACTGCGACGCCGTCCACCCGGGCTACGGCTTCCTGTCCGAGAACGCCGACTTCGCGCGCGCCTGCGCGGACAACGACCTCGTCTTCATCGGCCCGTCCGCCGAGGTGATCGAGCGGATGGGCGAGAAGTCCAACGCCAAGCAGACCATGATCGCGGCGGGGGTGCCCGTCGTGCCCGGCAGCGCAGGCGCCGTCGAGACGGTCGAGGACGCGCGCCGCGTCGCCGATGAGATCGGGTACCCGCTGCTCATCAAGGCGTCCGCGGGCGGCGGCGGCAAGGGCATGCGCGAGTGCTGGTCCGCCGACGACCTGGAGCACGAGTATGACGCCGCGCGCGCCGAGGCCAAGGTCGCCTTCGGCAACGACGAGGTGTACATCGAGCGCCTCGTCCAGCACCCGCGTCACGTGGAGATCCAGGTCCTGGCCGACACCCACGGCAACGCCATCCACCTCTGCGAGCGCGACTGCTCCGTGCAGCGGCGCCACCAGAAGCTCATCGAGGAGTCGCCGAGCCCCGCGCTCACGCCCGAGCTGCGCGCCGCGATGGGCGAGACGGCCGTCCGCGCCGTGCGCGAGGTCGGGTACGTGAACGCCGGCACGATCGAGTTTCTGCTCGACGACCAGATGCGCTACTACTTCATGGAGATGAACACGCGCATCCAGGTGGAGCACCCCGTGACCGAGCAGATCACGCTGACCGACCTCGTGAAGGAGCAGATCCGCATCGCCGCCGGCGAGCCGATGAGCATCGCGGGGCGCGCGCCGTTCAGCCCGGTCGGCCACGCCTTTGAGTTCCGCATCAACGCCGAGGACCCGGAGAACGGCTTCCGCCCCTGCCCCGGCACGATCACGCGGCTCGTCCTGCCCGGCGGTCCCGGCGTTCGCGTTGACACGCACGTCTATCAGGGCTATCGCGTCCCGCCGACGTACGACTCGCTGGTGGCCAAGATCATCTGCTGGGGCTCCACGCGCGACGAGGCGCTCGCCCGCGCCGAGCGCGCCCTGGGCGAGACGGTGATCGAGGGCATCAAGACGACGCTGCCGTTCCACCGCGAGGCGATCGCGAACGAGTACTTCCGCAAGGGCGAGGTCTACACGAACTTCATCGACGAGCACATGCCTCAGTACCTGCGCTGACGTCGACCGACATCCGTTTTTGGCACCGCGCCGCCCGTCGCGTGCGCGCCCTCGTGGCGCCGCGTGGCGGGCGGCGCCTCGTTATTGCCGGCCGCTGTCTTTGTGGAGCCCCGGGCATATCTGCCCCCGGGACGCGCCGCTCGCCCCGCCGGGGGCGCGTTGTGCGCTAAAGTTTCCGTAGATGGTACGAACACGATGGGGGCATGCTGCGCCGCGCCTGCCCCCGGAGTCCGGAGGAGGTCGCACGATGGGGGACGAGCTAGAGTTTTCGGGCCTGAGCATCGCGCCCAAGGTCTTCGAGACGATGGTCACGAAGGCAGCGGAGGGCGTCGAGGGCGTGGCGAGCGTCGGCGTGCCGAACCCGGGGACCTCGCCGCTCTTCTCGCTGCTGGGCGGCACCGACCAGCAGGCGCAGCCGCCTGCGGTCGGCGTGCGCGCGGCCGGTGACGGCGTGCAGGTCGCCGTGCGCCTGACCGCCTTCTTCGGCTATCCCTTCGTGACCCTCGCGCAGGACGTGCGCGAGGCAGTCGCACAGACCATACAGAGCCTCACGAGCATAGACGTCGTCTCGGTAGATGTCTTCATCGACGCGCTCGTGTTCCCTAAGGAGTAGTCATTCGTGTCAAGCATTCTCGTCGGACGCACCCGCGCCCGCAGCCAGGCAATCCAGCTCATCTACCAGGCACAGTTCACGCAGCGTGACGTCTACGACCTGCTCGCCGACGGCTCCTACGTCCTGGACGACGGCCCCCTTGACGAATACGCGGCGCAGCTCGCGCGCGGCGTCGCCCGGAGCCGCCTGTCCATCGACAGGCTCCTCGCGTCCGTCTCCAAGAACTGGAACCTCTCGCGCATGCCGCTCGTCGACCGCGTGATCATGGCGGTCGCCATCCACGAGATGTTTGA
>CACZRK010000135.1 GCA_902783515.1 uncultured Coriobacteriaceae bacterium
CAAGCAGGACGTGTTCGCCAAGATCCTCGTGACTGACTGGCAGTCGCTCAGCCGGTACCACACGGGCGACCTGCTCACACGCTGGAGCGCCGACGTCTCCAACGTCTCGAGCGCGGCGCTCACCTTCCTGCCGAACCTCGTCGTGAGCGTCTTTCGCTTCGCGAGCGCCCTGTTCGTCGTCGTGAGCTATGACTGGACGTTCGCCGTCTTCGCGCTCATCGGCATCCCGGTGAGCGCCCTGCTGTCACGCCGCCTGATCGCGCGGATGCAGGACAACAACATGCGCAGCTCGCAGATGAGCGCGCGCATCTCGGGCTTTGACCAGGAGACGTTCTCCAACATCCAGACCATCAAGGCCTTTGACCTCGTGCACCTCTACGGCGAGCGGCTGCGCCAGCTGCAGCGCGACTACATCGGCATGCGCCTGGAGTTCTCGCGCATGAACATGGCGACGAGCATCGTCCTGGGCGTCGTGGGACTCGCCGTGTCCTACGGCTGCTACGGCTGGGGCATCTACCGCGTGTGGTCGGGCGCGATCAGCTACGGCACGATGACGATGTTCCTCACCCTCACGGGGACGCTCACGGGCGCCGCGAACTCCCTGGGGTCGATGGTGCCGGGCGTGATCTCGCTCACGACCTCCGCCGGCCGGCTCATGGACATCCTGGAGATGCCGCGCGAGGACTACGCGGCCGCCCCGCGCGTCCAGGCCTTCGCTCGCGACCACGCCGCCCAGGGCGTGACGCTCTGTGTGCGCGACGTGACCTACGCCTACGCCGACGGGGCGCGCGTCTTTGAGGGCGCGCGGATGGAGGCCCGCCCGCACGAGGTCGTCGGGCTCGTGGGGCCCTCGGGAAGCGGGAAGACGACGATGCTGCGCCTGCTGCTGGCGCTCGTGAGGCCCGACGCCGGGTCGATCGAGCTCAGCGCGGGCGGCGACGCCATGGAGATGACGCCGCCGGCCCGCGCGCTCATGTCGTACGTGCCCCAGGGCAACACGATGCTCTCCGGCACGATCGCCGAGAACCTGCGGGTCGTGCGACCCGACGCGACCGACGAGGAGATCCGCGCCGCCCTGGAGGCGGCCGACGCGTGGGAGTTCGTCAGCGCGCTGCCGGACGGCATCAACCACGAGATCAGGGAGCGCGGCGGCGGCTTCTCGGAGGGGCAGGCCCAGCGCCTCTCGATCGCCCGCGCCCTGCTGCGCCGCGCGCCGATCCTGCTGCTGGACGAGGCGACCTCGGCGCTGGACGTGGCGACCGAGCGCGCCGTCCTGCGCAACGTGATGCGCGACGAGTACCCACGCACCTGCGTCGTGACGACGCACCGCCCCACCGTGCTGGGGATGTGCACCCGCGTCTACGCGATCGAGGACGGGCGCCTGCGCCTGCTGGACGACGCCGACGTCGAGCGGCGCATGCGCGAGTTCTGACGCGGGCGGGCTCGCCCGCGGGAGCGCCTCCCGCAGGCTCCGGGCGACCGGGGGCTAGTCGGTGATGCTCACGCCCGTGATCGCCAGGCCGGCGTCCGCCTGCACGACGAGGTCGCCCAGGCAGATGTTGTCGCTCGGGTTCTGATGGTAGTGATACTCGATCACAAGGGTGTTCGTGCCGTCGCCGGACTGGATCGTCCCGTTTGACGACTCGTAGGTCACCGGCTGGTTGAAGGTGATGTGAAGCCACTGCGTCTCGCGCGTGTGGTCGGCGCTGTGCACGCCGTTCACCTGGATGCGATAGTCACCGCGCCCCGTCTGGGGGGTCTGGTGGATGTACGCCGACGCCGTGTAGCAGCCGCTGCCGCTCGCCATGTAGACGCCCTCGGCCATGTCCTCAACGGGAACCGCCACCGGCTTGCTGTATGCCATCTTGCTCCGTCTCCCTTCGCATGCCCGCTCCTGACGACCCGCGAGCAGTCACGCCGTCGCCATTCGCTCGTTCGCCCCATATCCTACCACGCTGGTGCCAGCCGGCACGAAAATGGCCACGAACGCATGCGATGTGTTCGGGAACGCGTCCCGCTCGCCCAGGTGGCGGCGACGGCTCGTCCGGCAGGCGCCTCGGCCCGGCGGGGCAGGCACGGGCTAGCGCCGGCGGAAGAGGCCCAGCCCGCTCGTGAGCGCGGAGCGGCGGTGCGTCTCGCGCAGCACCGACCGCAGGGTGACGCCGCGCACGGTGCGGTTGTTGCGCAGGAACCGCGCCAGCGTCACCGCCCACAGGGCAGGCCATGCTGGTGCGACCCGGCTCGCCCGGGGGAAGTTCAGGCGCGTCTGGTGATGAAGCTCCCGCAGGTAGTCGACGGGCGAGGTGCCGCGCAGCACGACCATGCGCGTCCGCGACGAGCGCCCGAACTCGCCGCCGGCGAGGACCTCCCCCAGCAGCGCCTCGCACAGCGCGTCGTCGTCGCGCGCCGCGCCCTCCAGCCTGCGCACGATCTCCGTGTCGCGCAGGCCGAGCCAGCGTCGGCACACGCCCGTGACGGCGCCCGAGAAGCCCCCTATCCCCAGGTCGCCCACCGCGCGTTCGAAGAGGTCAACCTGGTCGGGCGCGACGTCCCGGTTCCAGAAGACAACCCAGTCGCACAGGAGCTTGAGGCCAAAGCCCGCGCGCACGAAGTGCTGCAGCATGTGGAGCAGGAGGCTGAGGGCCTGGTAGCCGTCCTCGAGCACCGGCAGGTCGTGCCCGAGCACGCGGCGCGCGGTCACGTGACCCGCCATGTCCGCCTGCAGGGCGGCGAGGCGCGCGTTCACGCGCTCGTCGTCAAAGGGCTCGGCGATCGCGACGTGCAGCTCGACCTCGATGCCGGCGGGGCCTTGGTACGACCGGTGGTGGGTGGCGAGCTGCTCGGCGTCAGGCACGAACCCCTCGCGCCGGAGCGCGGCGTCGGCGTCGGCAAGTCGGGACGGGTCGAGGAGGAGCACGTCCACGTCCCCGGACTTGCGCGCCTCGGGCACCGGGTAGAGCGCGGCGACCGGGCTGCCCTTGAGCACGACGCTTCTGGCGCCCGCGCGCGCGAGCAGCCCCGTGAGGTCGGCGGTGAGGAACGTGAGCCGGTAGAGCTGCAGCGCGCTCTGACGCGCGCGCGTCCTCGCCGTGGCGAGCCACGGCGGGAGGCTCCCCTCGTC
>CACZRK010000136.1 GCA_902783515.1 uncultured Coriobacteriaceae bacterium
CAACTGGTCCTCGCTCGCCCCGTCCGACGACGTCCTTCCCTACGACGTCATGCTGACCCCGGGCGACCCGAGCTGCTTCGGCGCCGACCCCGACCTGCTCATGACGTGGTGGTACGGCGACAACGTGTGGACCCGCGGCCGCTCCTGCTGGGCCGAGACCGACGAGTGGACGAAGCTGCAGGACCTGCTCCAGCAGGCGCGCGAGGCCACCGGCGACGACCAGCAGAAGATCTGGAACGACTGCTTTGACCTCATCTCCGAGCAGGTGCCGATCTACCCGCTGTTCCACCGCGAGCTCGCGACGGGCTGGCAGGAGAGCATGATCGACGGCTTCCAGCCCATCTCCACGACGGGCCTCGTCCTGCTCGGCTGCTCCGCGAAGTAAGGGGGCGCCGTGGGCTCGGCTGACGGTGACGATACGGTCCCCCGCCCGCCGGCCCGGTGGCGCGCGGCACGACCGTTGCGCCAGACATGACACACCTGATGGGGAGGCTCGCCATGCGCGGCGGGCCTCCCTGTCGTTGTTACGGGGGACGCGCCCGCGCGGGCGACAGACGAGAGGCTCGCCCGTGCGGGCGACACATGAGGGGCGGCGCAGATGACGGGAACGCATGACGCACGACGGCGCATATCCATCCTGGGGGACTCGATCAGCACCTTCACGGGCAGCAACCCCGCGGGCTACGCCGTCTTCTACGACGAGGGGCGAGCCGCGGCAGCCGGCCTTCGTGACGCGGGCGACACCTGGTGGGGGCGCGTGATCGACGGCCTGGATGGCGAACTGCTGCGCAACGCGTCGTACTCGGGCAGCATGGTGCAGGGCGCGGGGTTCCCGGCGGCACGCGACGCGCGGCGTGCGCGCGACCTCTGCGGAGAGAACGGGACGACGCCCGACGTGGTGATCGCGCTCATCGGCATCAACGACTACGGGTGGGGGAGCGCCCGCGCCCAGGCGGCTGGGCGCAGCTCTGCGACGCCCGCGTGCGTGGACCTCTCGACCGTGCCGCCCGAGCAGGCGGGGCTCGCGCCCGTCGACGCCGCCGAGACGTTCGGCGCCGCCTACGCCGAGATGCTGACGAACGTGCGGGCGCAGTGCCCGGGTGCCGAGGTCTGGTGCTGCACGCTGCCTCCGTCGCGCGTGCACGGCAGCGCGTGGCCGACGTTCGCCTGGAACCTGCGCGGCGTGCACTTGAGCGCCTACAACCGGCAGATCCGCGACGCCGCGCGTGCCTGCGGGTGCCACGTGGCGGACCTCGCGGCGATCGGCCGCGACTACGACTCGATGGACGGCACGCACCCGACGCGCCTCGGCATGCGCCAGCTTGCTGACATGACGCTCGCGCAGATGCATAAGGAATCCGTGAGTGATGCATCGTTTTGCATCTCGCCGACCGCCCCCGCCGGCGGGGGCGCGGAGGCGCCCGGTGGGGGAGGGCTCGTCGCATGCGAGCCGGCGGCTTGGACATCGTGTGACTACTGCCCCACAAACGTGTGCGTTGGGTGCAGATGGGCTCGTGGGAGTGCAAATAGTTGGTATACGGTCTGCTTGTGCGATCGTACAGGCGACGAATGACGCTATTATAGAAAAGTTGGTCTGTCGGTAGGCGATGGCGGCTGGAGTTCCCTCAAGCCCGCGCCGCAACGTATGGAAGGGGGAGTCGTGAGCAATCTCCTGCGTTTGATCGGCCGTCGCCTCATCGCGCTGCCCATCATGATCATCGGCGTGACGTTGCTCGTGTTTTTCCTCATGGCCCTGTCGCCGGTGGACCCGGCGTACTCGGCCCTCGGTGAGAGTGCCTCGCAGGCGCAGGTGGAGCAGTACCGTGCCGATCACGGGCTGGATGACCCGATCTGGGTGCAGTACTTCAGGTACATGGGTGGCCTCGTGCACGGCGACCTGGGGACGTATAGCGCCTCCAACAAGCCCGTCGCCGACCAGATTGCCTCGGCCCTGCCCATCACGCTGCAGCTGACGTTCCTCGGCCTGATCATCGCGGTCGTGATCGCCGTCATCCTGGGCGTCATCTCGGCGCTCTACCGCGACCGCTGGCCCGACCAGCTCATCCGCGTGATCAGCATCGTGAGCATCGCCATGCCGTCCTTCTGGCTCGGCGTGCTGCTCATCCTGGCCGTCTTCAACGCGCACGCGTTCCAGACCTTCCCGGTCTCCGGTCCGCTGCCGAGCTTTGCCTCCAACCCGGGCGGCTGGTTCCGCCGCATGATCATCCCCGCGTTCGCCCTCGCCGTGCCGGTCGCCGGCCAGTTCACGCGCGTCATCCGCACCTCCATGGTGGAGGAGCTGGACAAGGACTACGTGCGCACCGCGCTGGGCTTTGGCATCCCGAAGGGCGTCGTCGTCGCGCGCAACGTCCTGCGCAACGCGCTCATCACGCCCGTCACCGTCCTCGGCCTGCGCATCGGCTACCTGATCGGCGGTGCCGTCGTCATCGAGGTCATCTTCGGCCTGCAGGGCATGGGCATGACGATCGTCAACGGCATCGCGAGCGGCTACACCCTGCTCGTCCAGGGCGTGGTGCTCGTCGTCGCCATCACCTTCATCATCATCAACATCGTGGTCGACATGCTGTACATCCTGATCGACCCCAGAATCAGGACGGTGTAGCGCGATGAACATGACCAAGCCTGTCCTTCGCGAGGGCAAGACCGCGAAGCTTGAGGCGAACGCCGGCAAGGTGCGCTTTCGTCGCTGGAAGAACATGACGCTGAGCGCGAAGATCTCGCTCGTCGTGCTCGTCGCGGTCGTCCTGATCGCCGTCTTCGCCAACGTGCTCGCCCCTTATGATCCCTACGCCACGAACTTCGCCGTGCGCCAGGGGCCGTCGGCACAGCACCTCTTCGGCACCGACGGCGACGGCCGCGACGTGCTGTCGCGCGTCATGTACGGCGCGCGCTACTCGCTGACGATCGGCCTGGGCGCCACGGCGTTCGCGCTCGTGTGCGGCTCGATCATCGGGTCGGTCGCCGCGGTCTCGCGCAAGTGGGTCTCCGAGATCATCATGCGCATCCTGGACGTCATCATGTCGTTCCCGGGCATCGCCCTCGCCACGACGTTCGTGATCGTCTTCGGACAGTCGCTGCCCTCGATCATCTTCGCCATCGGCTTCCTGTACATCCCGCAGATCGCGCGCATCGTGCGCGCCAACGTCGTGAGCGAGTACGGCAAGGACTACGTCCGCGCCGTCATCGTCTCCGGCGCCCGCGCCCCGTGGATCCTGTGGAAGCACGTGATGCGCAACTGCATCGCGCCGGTCGTCGTGTTCACGATCGTGCTCGTCGCCGACGCCATCGTCTTCGAGGCCTCGCTGTCCTTCCTGTCCGTGGGCATCCCCGACCCGACGCCGACCTGGGGCAACATCCTCGCGGACGCCCGGCAGTTCGTCATCCTCGGCCAGTGGTGGCAGGCCATGTTCCCCGGCATCATGATCGTCGTGACGGTCCTGTGCCTGAACATCCTGTCCGAGGGCATCACCGACGCGATGGCCGCCCCGAAGAGCGCCATCCGCCCGAGCGACTCCGACCTCACCGGCGGCCGCGAGGCCGACCGCCTCGTCGCCGATCCCGCGCTCGCCTACAAGGCGCAGGCCGCGTCGCTCAACGCCCGCCTCGCCGAGCTGCGCGAGACGGAGGAGAGCCGCACCGACCGCTTTGAGGAGCGTCTCGAGAAGCCCGTGGTGCTTGAGGTCAAGGACCTCTGCATCAAGTTCCCGCGCCACGGTGACGTGAACGTCGTCGACCACCTGAGCTTCGTCGTGCGCGAACGGCAGACGATGGGCCTGGTCGGCGAGTCCGGCTGCGGCAAGTCCATCACGTCGCTGGCGATCATGGGGCTGCTTGACCCGAAGGCGCAGATCTCCGGGCAGATCCTGTTCAACGGCAAGAACCTGCTTGACATGAGCCAGCGCGAGCTCACCGCCCTGCGCGGGCGCGAGATCGCCATGGTCTACCAGGACGCGCTCTCGTCGCTCAACCCCTCCATGCTCATCAAGGCGCAGATGAAGCAGCTCACCAAGCGTGGCGGCACGCGCTCCGCCGAGGAGCTGCTGGAGCTGGTCGGCCTTGACCCCAAGCGCACTCTGGAGTCCTACCCGCACGAGCTCTCCGGCGGCCAGCGCCAGCGCGTCCTGATCGCCATGGCGCTCACGCGCGACCCGAAGGTCGTCATCGCCGACGAGCCCACCACGGCCCTGGACGTGACGGTGCAGAAGCAGGTCGTGGACCTGCTGAACCGCCTGCAGCACGAGCTGGGCTTCGCGATGGTGTTCGTGAGCCACGACCTCGCGCTCGTCGCCGAGGTCGCCAACTCCGTGACCGTCATGTACGCCGGCCAGGTCGTGGAGCAGGGCGCGATGCGCGACATCCTGACGAACCCGATCCACGAGTATACGCGCGGCCTGCTCGGCTCCGTCCTCTCCATCGAGGCGGGCAGCGCGCGCCTGCACCAGATCCCCGGCTCCGTTCCCTCGCCGGCGGACTTCCCGAAGGGCGACCGCTTCACGCCGCGCTCCAGCCACGCCGACAAGGTCTCGGACGTGCGCCCGGTGCTGAAGCACCTGCCCAACACGAACCACTACTACGCGGAGCTGCCGTACGCGGAGCTCAAGCGCCTGGGCATCAAGCCCTACGTTGACGGAGGTGTGGAGTAATGGCCGCCGCGACTTCCGGGGCAACACCCATCATCGAGCTCAAGGACATCCACGTCACCTTCAAGACGCGCACCGGCTCGTTGCTGCACCCCAACAAGGTGCAGGCGGTGCGCGGCCTCTCGCTGCGCCTCATGCCCGGCGAGACGATCGGCATCGTCGGCGAGTCCGGCTGCGGTAAGTCCACGACCGCCAACGTCATCTGCGGCCTGCAGAGACCGACGAGCGGCTCGGTGTTCTTCAAGGGCGAGGACGTCACCGTTCGCACGGCGCGGCAGCGCAAGGAGATCGGCCGCCAGATGTCGGTCGTCTTCCAGGACCCCGCGACGGCGCTGAACGCGCGCATGTCCGTGCACGACCAGCTGATGGACCCGATGGTCGTGCATCACGTGGGAGACCAGGCCAGCCGCGAGAAGCGCGTGTACGACCTCATCGGCATGGTCGGCCTGCCCGACTCCGTGATGGACGCGCTGCCGGGCCAGCTCTCCGGCGGCCAGCGCCAGCGCGTCGCCATCGCCCGCGCCCTCTCGCTCAAGCCCGACGCGATCGTCGCCGACGAGCCCACGAGCGCGCTTGACGTCTCGGTGCGCGCGCAGATCCTGAACCTCCTTATGGATTTGAAGCACGACCTCGGCCTGGCCATGGTGTTCATCAGCCATGACATCCAGACCGTGCGGTACATTTCTGACCGCATCATCGTGATGAACAAGGGCCAGGCTGTCGAGGAGGGCCCCGCCAACGAGGTCTTCCACAACCCGAAGGACGCGTACACGAAGCTCCTGCTCGGCGCGGCCCCGTCCCTGCTCTACCC